>NZ_JBMDKO010000025.1:0-81176 GCF_057809755.1 Pseudomonas sp. FG13 | reverse complement strand
TTTCGACTGCGCCGGAAGTGGGGCGAATTATAGAGACTCAGAATCTGCCGTCAACACCTATTTCGCAATCTTATTCAGATTTCAGCGTGATACGTGCAAAAGCCTTCTTACCCGCCTGACATACATGGGTAGAGCCCAACTCATATATATAGGTGCGATCCACAACCTCACCATCTATACGCACCCCGCCCGACCCCAGGAGGTCTCGCGCCACCGCAGCGTTCTTGACCAACCCCGCCTTATTAAGGACGGCAGCGATCGGCATAGCCTCGGTAGCAGACAGCTCGATCTCTGGCAGATCATCTGGAAGCTCGCCATCCTTCATGCGGTTACCCGCCGCACGATGAGCATTGGCCGCAGCTTCTTCACCATGGAAGCGAGCAACGATCTCTTCAGCCAACTTGATCTTGATGTCCCGCGGGTTAGCCCCTGCCTCGACATCTGCGCGGAACGCATTGATCTCATCCATGGAGCGGAAACTCAACAGCTCGAAATAACGCCACATCAACGCGTCAGGAATGGAAACCAGCTTGCCGTACATAACGCCCGGCGCTTCCTGAATGCCAACGTAGTTGCCCAGCGATTTGGACATCTTCTTCACACCATCCAGACCTTCCAGCAACGGCATGGTCAGGATGCACTGAGCTTCCTGCCCATAGCCACGCTGCAGTTCGCGCCCCATCAACAGGTTGAACTTCTGATCCGTACCGCCGAGCTCGACGTCCGCGCGCAACGCGACCGAGTCATAGCCCTGCACAAGCGGGTAGAGAAATTCATGGATAGCGATCGGCTGATTGGTTGTATAGCGCTTATCGAAGTCATCGCGCTCGAGCATGCGAGCCACGGTGTACTGGGAGGTCAGGCGAATGAAATCCGCCGGCCCCATCTGATCCATCCAGGTGGAGTTGAAAGCCACTTCGGTCTTGGCCGGATCAAGAATCTTGAACACCTGCGTCTTGTAGGTCTCGGCATTATCGAGAACCTGTTCGCGGGTCAGCGGTGGACGCGTTGCGCTCTTCCCGCTTGGATCACCGATCATCCCGGTGAAGTCACCGATGAGAAAGATGACCTGATGCCCCAGATCCTGGAACTGGCGCAGCTTGTTAATAAGCACGGTATGACCCAAGTGCAGATCGGGCGCCGTCGGATCGAAACCAGCCTTGATACGCAGCGGCTGCCCGCGCTTGAGCTTCTCGACCAGCTCGGACTCGACCAACAGTTCTTCCGCACCACGTTTGATCAGCGCTAGCTGCTCTTCAACCGACTTCATAACAGACCCGCAAGGCTCAGATTCAAAGGGCCCCAACCATACAAGATCGCGCACCAAATACAAGGTTTGCCCGGCGCGCGGACACCAATCCGCAAGCAGAGCGCGTGCGGGCTTGCTTCGCAGGGGATTTGGTTATATTTTATACAGTTATTTCATCTTCATCATGTCATTCATCTTTTCCAATTCATATTTTCAAAAGTCAAATTACTTATGACCACAGAACCGTCTAAAGCGCCGCCGCTTTACCCAAAGACCCACCTGCTCGCCGCAAGCGGCATCGCAGCCCTCCTTAGCCTGGCGCTCCTGGTGTTCCCTTCCAGCGATGTTGAAGCCAAAAAGACGACTCTGAGTCTTGAACTGGAAAGTCCCGCTGAACAACTGACACAAGAACAAGACGCTGCCGAAGCCGTTCAAGCCACAAACGAACCGGCTGCCTCCCCTTTCGCGCAGATAGACGATAGCGCCGATGACACGACCGAGGCCGCCCAGGCACAACCTCCAGCCGTGGAAGAAAAGAAGGAGCCGGGGCACCGTGAGGTGATCGTAGCCAAAGGCGACACGCTGTCCACCCTCTTCGAAAAGGTTGGCCTGCCCGCCGCATCAGTCCATGAAGTTCTGGCCAGCGACAAACAAGCCAAGCAATTCACTCAGTTGAAACACGGCCAGAAGCTCGAGTTCGAGCTCAACCCCGAGGGACAACTGACCAACCTGCACACCAAGCTGAGCGATCTGGAAAGCATTACCCTGACCAAGAATGACAAGGGTTATGTATTCAACCGCGTGACCGCCAAGCCAACCGTACGCTCGGCATACGTTCATGGCGTGATCAACAGCTCGCTATCGCAATCGGCCGCACGCGCCGGTCTTTCCCACAGCCTGACGATGGACATGGCCAGTGTCTTTGGCTACGACATCGACTTCGCCCAGGATATTCGCCAGGGTGACGAGTTCGATGTCATCTACGAGCAGAAAGTGGTCAATGGAAAGAGCGTCGGCAACGGTCCGATCCTTTCCGCGCGCTTCACCAACCGTGGCAAGACCTACACGGCAGTGCGCTACACCAACAAACAAGGCAACAGCAGCTACTACACCGCCGACGGCAACAGCATGCGCAAGGCCTTCATCCGGACACCGGTTGACTTCGCCCGCATCAGTTCGAAGTTCTCCGCAGGCCGCAAACACCCGATCCTGAACAAGATCCGCGCCCACAAGGGCGTCGACTATGCCGCCCCCCGCGGCACGCCCATCAAGGCCGCCGGTGACGGCAAGGTACTGCTGGCCGGACGTCGTGGCGGTTATGGCAACACGGTGATCATCCAGCACGGCAACACCTATCGCACCTTGTACGGCCACATGCAGGGCTTCGCCAAAGGCGTGACGACTGGCAGCACCGTAAAGCAAGGCCAGGTAATCGGATACATCGGTACCACTGGTCTGTCCACCGGTCCGCACCTGCACTATGAATTCCAGGTCAACGGCGTTCACGTCGACCCACTCGGCCAGAAACTGCCAATGGCCGACCCGATCGCCAAATCCGAACGCGCGCGCTTCCTGGCTCAAAGCCAACCTTTGATGGCTCGTATGGATCAAGAAAAGGCTACGCTGCTGGCCTCGAGCAAACGCTAGGCCATGGCGCTTTATATTGGTGTGATGTCCGGAACCAGCCTGGATGGCCTGGACATCGCACTGGTTGAACTGACCCCGGCGATCAGATTGGTTGCCACGCACTACATTCCCATGCCCGACGCGCTGCGCACCGAGCTGTTTGGCTTGTGCAGCAGCGGGCCCGACGAAATCGCCCGCTCCGCCATTGCCCAGCAGAACTGGGTACGCCTGGCGGCACAAGGCATTCATGTCCTGCTCGACAGTCAGAAGCTCAAGCCGGAGGATGTGAGGGCAATTGGCAGCCATGGTCAGACCATCCGTCACGAGCCAGCACGCGGGTTTACCGTGCAGATTGGCAACCCCGCACTATTGAGCGAGCTGACCGGGATTACCGTCGTCAGCGACTTCCGCAGCCGCGATGTCGCCGCCGGTGGACAAGGCGCGCCGCTGGTTCCCGCATTTCATGAAGCGCTGTTTGAAGGGCAGCTCGGCCACCGTGCCGTGCTGAACGTCGGCGGCTTCAGCAACCTCAGTCTGATAGAACCTGAAAAGTCCGTGGCCGGTTTCGATTGCGGCCCCGGCAACGTATTGCTGGATGCCTGGATTCATCAACAGCGCAATGAGCATTTCGATCGTGACGGCCAGTGGGCAGCGAGCGGCAAGGTAGAGCCGACATTACTCAAGGCCCTGCTCAGCGACCCTTTCTTCCTGACCAAGGGTCCAAAAAGCACCGGGCGGGAAGTATTCAACCTGCCCTGGCTGACCCGGCATCTGTCGCATTTACCCACTTTCGCTGCCGAAGACGTGCAGGCCACGTTGCTCGAACTGACGGCGCTGACCATCGTTGAATCACTGCAAAGTGCCCAACCGCATACTGATGAACTGCTGATCTGCGGCGGCGGTGTGCACAACCACACGCTGATGAAGCGCCTGGCCGATCTCCTGCCGAGCACCAAGGTCAGCAGCACGGCTGTTTACGGCGTAGACCCGGATTGGGTCGAAGCCATGGCCTTCGCGTGGCTCGCGCATTGCTGCCTGGAAAACATTCCTGCAAATCGCCCAAGCGTTACAGGCGCATGCGGCTTGCGTGTACTCGGTGCTATCTACCCCGCTTGATCTCGCCTGCTTGAACGCTGGACAGCAAAACGCCGCAGGGCCCACTAGACACTGCGGCGTTTTGCTGAAGCGGTCCGCGGCGATCAGATCGAGAACGAAGAACCGCAGCCACAAGTGGTGGTAGCGTTAGGGTTCTTGATCACGAAACGTGAACCTTCCAGACCTTCCTGGTAGTCCACCTCGGCACCGGCCAGGTACTGGAAACTCATGGGATCGACCACCAGACTGACGCCTTCGCGCTCGACAATGGTGTCATCTTCGGCCACTTCTTCATCGAACGTGAAGCCGTACTGAAAACCCGAACAACCGCCGCCCGTCACGAAGACGCGCAGCTTCAAACGATCATTTCCCTCTTCATCGACGAGGCTCTTCACCTTGTGCGCGGCACCGTGGGTGAATTGCAAAGCCGTGGGAGTGAAGGTTTCGACGCTCATGCTGAATATCTCCCGGCGCTGACGCCGCCATAATGCCTAATGGCAGGCATTATCCGCTTCTCCTAGAAAATCGGTCAACTATTAGAAGAGCAGCGGCAAGCCTGAAGCTTGCCGCCCAAGACCGCTGTTAAGGCAACATCCCCGCATGGGACAAGCCCAGCCGCTCATCCAGGCCGAACAGAATGTTCAGGTTCTGCACCGCCTGACCGGACGCGCCCTTGACCAGGTTATCAATGACCGACAACACCACGACCAGATCGCCATCCTGTGGACGATGCACCGCAATCCGGCAGACATTCGCGCCCCGCACACTGCGCGTTTCCGGGTGGCTGCCTGCAGGCATCACGTCGACGAACGGTTCGTCGGCATAGCGCTTCTCGAACAGCGCTTGCAGGTCCACAGAGCGGTCTACAACAGTTGCATACAGTGTGGAGTGGATGCCGCGGATCATTGGCGTCAGGTGCGGCACGAACGTCAGGCCGACATCCTTGCCCGCCGCCCGGCGCAGGCCCTGGCGAATTTCAGGCAGATGACGGTGACCTTTGACGGCGTACGCTTTCAGGCTCTCCGAAGTCTCGGAATACAACGAACCGACGCTGGCACCACGACCGGCGCCACTGACACCGGACTTGCAGTCGGCGATCAGACGCGAGGTATCGGCAAGGCCCGCCTCGAGCAGCGGCAGAAAGCCCAACTGCGTGGCAGTCGGATAGCAACCCGGTACCGCGATCAGCCGTGCCTGCCGGATTTTTTCGCGATTGACTTCCGGCAACCCATAGACCGCTTCGTCCAACAGATCCGGGGCGCCATGGGGCTGTCCGTACCACTTGGCCCACTCATCCGCGTCCTGCAGGCGGAAGTCCGCCGAGAGATCGATGACCTTGGTCCCGGCGGCCAGCAGCTCACCCGCCAGGGCGTGGGCGACACCATGCGGCGTAGCGAAGAACACCACATCGCAGGCGCCCAGGGTCTTGATGTCCGGAACGCTGAACGCCAGGCCATCGTAATGGCCTCGCAGGTTCGGATACATGTCGGCAACAGCCAGACCGGCCTCGGATCGGGAGGTAATGACCACCACCTCAACTTGCGGATGCTGCGCCAACAGACGCAGCAGTTCGACACCGGTGTAACCCGTGCCGCCGACGATACCGACCTTGACCATAAACCTGCCCTCAACGAACCCACTGGAAAGCCGTCGATAATAGGGGCCGCGCAGCCTGCCGACAACCGCCAAGGTGACGTGTGGGCGCATGAATGACTACTATCGAACGACCGTAAAATTGGGAATCGCCAAAAATGCTCTATCTGTGGCTCAAAGCACTTCACATTGTCAGTATGGTCTGCTGGTTCGCCGGCCTGTTCTATCTGCCTCGCCTGTTCGTCTATCACGCTCAAAGCGAGGACAGTGTCAGCAAGGAACGTTTCAGCGTCATGGAGCGCAAGTTGTATCGCGGCATCATGGGGCCGGCGATGATTGCCACCCTGGTGTTTGGCATCTGGCTGCTCAGTCTCAACGCCGGCGCCTACTTCAGCCAAGGTGGCTGGATGCACGCAAAGCTGACCCTCGTGGTGTTGCTGATCGGTTATCACCACATGTGCGGAGCCCAGGTAAAACGCTTCGCTCGTGGTGAAAATACCCGCAGTCATGTCTTTTATCGCTGGTTCAATGAGGTGCCGGTACTGATATTGCTGGCTATCGTCATCCTGGTCGTCGTCCGACCGTTCTGACTTCCTATCGGCACTCTTCATCCGGGGTACTTCCCATGTCGCTACCCGCTCTGCTTGAACAACGTTTGCGCCTGCCCGTCGTGGCGGCACCGATGTTCCTGATCTCCAATCCACAGCTGGTGCTGGCTTGCTGTCGTAATGGCATCGTCGGCAGTTTCCCTGCACTGAACCAGCGCGAAAGCAGCGGTTTCAAGACTTGGCTGGAAGAAATCGAAGCGGGCCTGGCAAGCATGGAGGACCCTGCGCCCTATGCCGTCAACCTGATCGTCCACCAAAGCAATCCAAGGCTTCAGGCCGACCTGGCCATCTGCATCGAGCACAAGGTGCCGATCGTCATCACCAGCCTTGGCGCAGTCAAGGAACTGGTCGACGCCGTCCATAGCTATGGAGGCCTGGTCTTTCACGACGTGACCACACGTCGTCATGCCGAGAAAGCCGCCGAAGCCGGTGTCGACGGCCTGATCGCCGTTGCCGCCGGTGCGGGTGGACATGCGGGGACCTGGAGCCCTTTTTCGCTGATCGCCGAAATCCGGCAATTCTTCGACAAGACCGTGCTGCTTGCGGGGTGTCTGAATCACGGCCATCAGATCCTCGCGGCACAAATACTCGGCGCGGATCTGGCCTACCTGGGAACACGCTTTATCGGCACGACTGAAAGTCACGCGCCTGACGCTTATAAAGAGATGTTGCTCACATCCCGAGCCGCAGACATCGTGCATACTCCTGCCGTGTCCGGTGTACCGGCCAGCTTCATGCGCCAAAGCCTGGAAAACGCAGGCTTTGACCTGGCCGCCCTGCAAGGCAAAAGTGACGCGGCTTCCGGTTCGAAACTCAAACCATTGAGCGATGAAGCCAAAGCCTGGAAAACCGTCTGGTCCGCAGGTCAGGGCGTTGGGGAAATCAGTGATTTGCCCAGCGTCGACCAGCTGGTTGCGCGCCTGGATGAAGAATACCGTGAGGCCCAGGCCCGAGCGGTACAGCTTGGCGGCCGATGGCCCCGCTGAAACCTGCCTGATCTAACAAATATCAAACTTTCAATGACAAGGATGCCCGTCATGAGCGAAACCCGTTTCAACATCGTATTCGACGGAACCCTACTGCCGGGCGTCGATGCGGCCACCGCTAAACTCAACCTCGCCAACCTGTTCAAGAGCGACATCAGCGCCATCGAGCGTCTGTTCGGCGGACACAAGGTGGCCCTGAAAAGCAACCTGTCCCAAAACGAGGCGCAGAAGTATCTGGAGGCCCTCAACCAGAGCGGGATTGATGCGCGCATCGAAGCCGAGCCTGCCCTCCAGCTGAATCTCGACGAAGTGCAGCACTCGTCACCGGCCACGAGCGGGCGTCACCCCGAATCGCTCATCGAACCGGCCTCCCCGTACGCACCACCCCGGGCCCATGTCGGTGACGCCGTTGCCGAATACGCCACGCTCAAGCCGTTCAGCTTCGATGGGCGCATCGGACGCCTGCGATACCTGGCCTGGACCATGGCCCTGACCCTGGTCATGATGCTAGTGGTTGGCGTGGCCTTCGCACTCGGAGCGGCATGGATTTTCACCTCGGGATCGATAGCAGCAATGATCGTCGGCGGTTTGCTGGCAGCGGTCGTTTTTCTCGGCTTTGCCTACGTCAGCATCCAGTTCAACGTCCAGCGCCTGCATGACCTTGGCTGGTCCGGCTGGCTGTGGCTGTTGAACCTCATCCCATTCGTGGGCAGCGTCTTTCCGTTTGTGCTCATTTTCGCCCCCGGCAATGAGGGCGCCAATCGCTATGGCCCTCCTCCGCCGCGTAACAACACCGGGGTCAAGGTACTTGCGTCGCTCTGGCTCGTCATGATCGTACTGATCATCTTCGCGACCGTGGCTGGCGTCTTCAGTGCCATCGAAGAGGATTACGGCACCAGCTCGCTGAGCAGCTACGAAAGCAGCGAATCCACGGATGAAGATGCTGCGGAACCTGCCGAAGAACCTGCCGAGGCAGAGGCACCTTCTGTAGACTCCGAGGAACAGTAAGCGCCCCTCGTTCCTATGACAGTCAAGTCCACTGGCGACGGGCCATTGCGATGGAGAACTGCATGACCCGTTACGCCCTGATCACTGGCGCCTCCAGTGGCATTGGCCTGGCCATGGCCGAAGCTTTGGCCCGGCGCGGCCGCAATCTGCTGCTGGTGGCCCGACAACGTGATCGGTTGGAAAGCATTGCGATAGAACTGACCCAGCGGTTTGGCGTGGAGGTACTTTTCCGGGCATGCGACCTGGGGGAGCCGCTACGACTTTCAGGTTTCCTGCTGGAACTGGAGGAAAGCGAGCGCCAGATCGATCTGCTGGTCAATTGCGCGGGTATCGGTACCTGTGGCCCGTTCCTGGGCCAGGACTGGATGACCGAGCAGGACCTGATCGAAGTCAACATTCTCGCCCTGACACGCCTCTGTCACGCCGTTGGCAATAGCATGGCACTGCATGGCGGCGGGCAGATCCTGAACGTGGCCTCGATTGCAGCTTTCCAGCCGGGCCCCTGGATGAGCACCTATTACGCCAGCAAGGCCTATGTGCTGCACTTCTCCGAAGCCCTGCGAGTCGAGCTGAAGAAATGCGCGATCAAGGTGTCGGTCCTTTGCCCTGGTCCGACCCAGACCGGCTTCTTCGCCAAGGCACATCTCGACGAACAGAAACTAAAGCACGGTAACCTGCTGATGAGCCCGGAAGAAGTAGCGTTGTATGCCGTGCGCGCTCTCGACAGAAACCGAGCGATCATCATTCCCGGACGCCGCAATCGCTGGCTCGCCATGCTCCCGCGGCTAGGCTCGCGATGGATGGTGCGAAGCATCGCCGGCTTGATCAACAAGGCGTACTGCCCACGCTGAATGAAATTTGAATGGAAACCCGGGCTCAGCCACCGAACCTTCAGTACACTCGACTTCCACAACCAAAGGGAGAACAGCTGTGGATACTTTGTTTACCAAGATCATCAACCGGGAAATCCCGGCGAAGATCATCTACGAGGATGACCAGGTCCTGGCATTCCACGACATCGCCCCACAGGCGCCAGTGCATTTCCTGGTCATTCCGAAAAAGCCGATTCGCACCCTCAATGACCTGACCGAGGAAGACAAGGCGCTGGCCGGACATATCCTGTTCACAGCCCAGCGCCTCGCCAAGGAACAGGGCTGCGAGGACGGTTTCCGTGTGGTGATGAACTGCAATGAACTTGGCGGACAGACCGTCTATCACATTCATATGCACGTACTCGGGCAGCGCCAGATGAACTGGCCGCCGGGTTGAGACCCTGACCCAACGCAAATCCTGAGCGGCCAATTGGGTTAAACTGGCCGCCGTGATTTCTTCCGGAGGTAAGCATGACTACCCAACGTCACTACTCGCCGATTGACCGCCTGCTGTTGCAGGCCGATACCGCGATGCGCACGCTGTTGCCCTTCAGTGGTCAACCGTACCGCCCATCCCCGGCCATCGTGCAGCCGGACGCGCAACTGAGTGACGAGCAGACCCGCCATGTTGCCGGACTGATGCGTATCAACCACACCGGCGAGGTCTGTGCCCAGGCGTTGTACCAGGGCCAGGCGCTGACAGCGAAGCTGCCTAAGGTGCGTGAGGCAATGGAGCATGCCGCCGAGGAAGAAGTCGACCACCTGGTCTGGTGCGAACAACGCATTCGCCAACTGGGCAGCCATACCAGCGTGCTGAATCCGCTGTTCTACGGGATGTCATTCGGAATAGGCGCCGTCGCCGGGCTGATCAGCGATAAGGTCAGCCTCGGTTTCGTTGCCGCCACCGAACATCAGGTGTGTAAGCACCTGAATGAACACCTGGAGCAATTGCCGGCGGAGGATGAAAAGTCGCGGGCGATCCTGGAGCAGATGCGCGAAGATGAAGAACACCATGCAGAAAGCGCATTGGAGGCCGGTGGTTTCCGCTTTCCGGCACCGGTGAAATTCGGCATGAGTCTGCTGGCGAAGGTCATGACCAAGAGCACTTATCGGATCTGACAGAAGCATCCCCGTGCTTTCAGAAAACAAAAAAGGCGACTTCCGTCGCCTTTTTTGCATCTGAAATTTCAGCGCGGCATGTTGCGTGCGTAGAAAATTTCCAGCATCTCATGCTTCACACGCTCTTCCACCTGGTCACGCTGTTCAGCAGACAGGTTGCTGGTGGCATCGCCGAACAGGTAGTTGTCCAGTTCAAAGTCCTTGAGCAGCATCTTGGTGTGGAACAGGTTTTCCTGATACACGTTCACGTCGGTCATCTGATACGCGTCACGGGTATCTTCGGACAGGTAGTTCTGAATCGAATTGATCTCGTGATCGATGAAGTGCTTGTGACCTTCCACATCGCGAGTAAAACCACGCACGCGGTAATCCACGGTCACGATATCCGAGTCGAACTGGTGGATCAGGAAATTGAGTGCCTTGAGCGGTGAAATGACGCCACAGGTCGAAACATCAATGTCCACACGGAACGTTGCAATACCGTCTACCGGATGTATTTCCGGGTAGGTGTGCACCGTGATGTGGCTCTTGTCGAGGTGGGCCAGGATAATTTCGGGCAACGGGCCCGGGGACTCTTCGATCTGGCTGTCGGTCGGTGTCACCGGCTCTTCCGAGATCAGAATGGTCACGCTGGCGCCTTGGGGTTCATAGTCCTGACTGGCGATGTTCAGGATGTTGGCACCAATGATATCGACAACTTCCGTGAGGATCTGCGTGAGGCGCTTGGCGTTGTACTCTTTATTGATGTACTCGACGTAGGCCTGCTGGTCTTGCGGGGTTTCCGCATAGCAGATGTCATAGATGTTGAAGCTCAAGGTCTTTGTCAGGTTGTTGAAACCATGGAGCTTGAGTTTGCTTTTCACCGTTTGAAAACTCTCTGTGTATTGCGGCCCGGCCGCGTGATCAAGCATGCCCGTCAGATGCGAACAACGCATCTGCGTAGGACGGTTAACACCTCTTCGCGATGGCGATTTTGGTTGTCTGTCCAGACAAGCGACCGGTCAGAAGACCGGCCACTGCCCTGAAAAAAGTGGCGCATTATGCAGACGTCGGCTTCCGATCGCCAGAGCTTGCACCGCTTTTATGATAGTTGGATGTCGATTCAACCCAATTCGATGATTTCATAATCGTGGGTGATTTCAACACCGGCTGCGCCGAGCATGATCGAAGCCGAGCAATATTTCTCGGCGGACAGCTCGATGGCACGCTTGACCTGGGCTTCCTTCAGGGCCCGGCCCTTCACCACGAAATGCATGTGGATCTTGGTGAACACTTTCGGGTCTTCGGTGGCGCGCTCCGCTTCCAGGAAAGCCTCACAACTTTCGACCGCCTGGCGCGACTTCTTGAGAATGCTGACAACGTCGAAGTTACTGCAACCTCCTACACCCAGCAGAAGCATTTCCATTGGCCGGACACCCAGGTTCCGACCACCGGCTTCCGGCGGGCCGTCCATGACGACCACATGACCGCTGCCCGACTCACCGAGGAACATGGCTTCGCCAGCCCATTGGATGCGTGCCTTCATCGCCAAGACTCCACTGTCTAAAAAAAGGGTCGCCAGCTTAGCACAGCCCCTCGGCATGGCAGCCCTTGCCGTAAGTCGCCTGGACCATCTCCATCCAGGTAAATTCTCGAATCAATTGAGAGTGCCTCTGTTAAGCTGGCGCCCCACCACTGGCTTATCGCCAGCTCATAGCGATTTGCCATTCACGCCCATAAGAAAAACCAGACCAACACATCGCGCAGTATTTCGGGACACAACCATGGTTGCCATTACTCCCACATTCAAGATCAAGAATCTCGACAAGCTCTTGATGCATTGCCAGCGTCGCCGCTATCCAGCCAAACACAACATCATTTGTGCAGGCGACCGTTCAGACACCCTGTTTTTCATCATCAAGGGATCGGTCACGATCCTGATCGAGGATGACGACGGCCGGGAAATGATCATCGCTTATCTCAACTCCGGAGACTTCTTCGGAGAGTTGGGGTTGTTCGAACAGGCGGGCAAGGAACAGGAACGCAGCGCTTGGGTACGGAGCAAGATCGAATGTGAGGTCGCGGAAATCAGCTATGGAAAATTCAGGGAGTTATCCCTGCAAGACCCCGACATTCTTTACGTACTTAGCGGACAAATCGCACAGCGTCTGCGTAATACCACCCGCAAGGTAGGCGACCTCGCCTTCTTCGACGTGACCGGTCGCGTCGCCCGCTGCCTGCTGGAACTGTGCAAGCAGCCCGACGCCATGACGCACCCCGATGGCATGCAGATCAAGGTCACCCGGCAGGAGATCGGTCGGATTGTCGGTTGCTCGCGGGAGATGGTGGGGCGTGTGCTCAAGGACCTGGAGGAACGCAACCTGGTCAACGTCAAGGGCAAGACCATGGTGGTGTTCGGAACGCGCTAGACCAGTGCGCGGAATAGATCCCGATAAAGCCCCTCAAGTCGCTCCAGCGCATGGGGGGCCGGGAATTTCTCGTGCAGGGCGATGTGGCTCCCGGCACGCACGCGTTGCTCCAAACCGCAGGCTTCATTGAAGCGGTTGACTGCGGCGACCATCGAATCGCGTTCGTTTTCCAGCAACAGCGCCCCATGCACCAGACCTACCGGGCGTTGCCCCCCCTTGCTCTGACGCCAGCGCTGAGCGGTGCCGACCATTTTCCGACCGTCGAGATTGACGTTGAATCGCCCGTCGCAAAACGCTCCGTCCACCTCGCCCAGCGAAGCCACACCGCCCAGTTCGTCCAGCAACTGGCAGATGGGATCGCACAATCGGCGATACGCGGTTTCGATCCGACCGTGGTCGCCTTCGCTACGGGGTGGTGCATAGACCAGCGCAATGTTGACCGTCGCGGCCGATTGCGGCACCGGCTCGCCACCGGTTTCGCGCAGCAGAACAGGCCAGCCGTTGGCAGCCGAAACTTCGCAAGCGAGGTCGAACCCCGGCAGGCGACTCAAACGGCGCGGCATCACCAACGCACGGTCATTGGGTCGCCAGAACAGCAGGCCAAATTCGGCATCGCCCGCGCAGATACTGGCCAACAGTTCCTGTTCGGCTTGCAGGCCAGCTTCGACGCAAAGAGAGATCACCGACGGCATCGGATCAATCCAGCGCCGAACCCGTCACCGGAGTGCCACGCTCGGGGAAGAACAAGCGTTGCAACTCAGTCCCCGGACTTTCAGCCCGCATGAACGCTTCACCCACCAGGAACGAGTACACGTCGCTGACTTCCATCAGTTCGACATCGGCCCGATTGAGAATGCCACTTTCGGTGATGACCAGGCGATCACGGGGGATACGCGGCAACAGGTCCAAGGTGGTTTCCAGGCTGACTTCAAAGGTGTGCAGGTTGCGGTTGTTCACACCGACCAGCTTGGTATCGAGGGTTTTCAGGGCCCGCTCCAGCTCGTCGCCATCATGCACTTCGACCAGCACATCCAGCGCTACATCCTTGGCGACGGAGGCCAGTTCGGCCATTTTCACATCGTCCAGCGCGGAGACGATCAACAGCACGCAGTCGGCCCCCAATGCTCGGGCTTCCACGATCTGATAGGGATCGACCATGAAATCCTTGCGGATCACCGGCAGCTTGCACGCCGCACGCGCCTGCTTCAGGTAGTCGTCGTGCCCTTGGAAAAAATCGATATCGGTGAGCACCGAGAGGCAAGTCGCACCGCCCTTCTCGTAGCTCCGGGCAATATCAGCCGGCACGAAGTGCTCACGGATCACACCCTTGCTGGGAGAAGCCTTCTTGATTTCGGCAATCACGGCTGGATGTTTTTTCTTCGCCTGATTGATCAGTGCGTTGGCAAAGCCACGGGGAGCATCCGCTGCACGCGCCAGGCTTTCCAACTCGGCCAGACTGACCCGAGCCCTGCGCTCGGCTACTTCCTCAGCCTTGCGGGCCAGAATTTTTTCCAGAACCGTTGGCACGCTCATCCTTCGTTCTCCACTTTGAATACGGCTGTAAAGGCACCCAGTTCTTCCAGCTTTTCCCGAGCCAGGCCGGTATGCAATGCATCATGGGCCAGTTCCACGCCTTGTTTGAGGCTGCTGGCGTGGTCGGCGGCGTACAACGCAGCGCCGGCGTTGAGCACGATCATTTCTGCGGCCTTCTGGCCATTCTCGGTCTTGCGACGCCCCAGGGCATCACGGATCAGCTCCAGCGACTGGGCCGGTCCATCCACCGCCAGGCCGTGCAGACTCTGGCTCTTCATACCCAGGTCTTCAGGTTCGACCCAGTATTCGCTGATCTGGTCATTTTTTAGTTCAGCCACGAACGTCGGTGCCGCCAGGCTGAACTCGTCCAGTCCATCTTTCGAATGAACCACCAAAACGTGCTTGCTACCCAGGCGCTGCAGGACTTCCGCCAACGGCCGGCACAACGCCTGGCTGAACACGCCCACCACCTGATGTTTCACGCCGGCCGGATTCGTAAGCGGGCCAAGCATGTTGAACAAGGTACGCAGGCCCAGGTCACGACGCGGGGCCGCGGCATGTTTCATGGCACTGTGATGGGTCTGGGCAAACATGAAGCCGATGCCCACGTTATCGATGCAGCGCGCCACCTGGACCGGCGTCAGGTTCAGGTAGATGCCGGCCGCTTCCAGCAAGTCGGCACTGCCGCTCTTGCCTGAAACCGCCCGATTGCCATGCTTGGCGACGGTGCAACCGGCGGCCGCGACGACGAAGGCCGAGGCAGTGGACACGTTGAAGATATTGGCACCATCACCGCCAGTGCCCACCACATCCACCACGCCGTCCAGGGTCTTGAGTTCGACCTTGTCCGCCAGCTCGCGCATCACCGAGACTGCGCCGACGATTTCGTCGATGCTTTCACTCTTCATGCGCATGGCCATCATGAATGCGCCAATCTGCGCATCCGTGCACTGTCCGGTCATGATCTCGCGCATCACATCGCGCATCTCGTCGGTGCTCAGGTCGAGATGACCAACGATACGACCCAGGGCTGTCTTGATATCCATGGAAAGTCCTTAGCGCGTGCCGCCGGTTTGTTTGAGGAAATTGGCGAACAGCTCGTGGCCCTGTTCGGTAAGGATGGACTCGGGGTGGAACTGCACACCCTCGATGTTCAACGTCTTGTGGCGCAATCCCATGATTTCATCCACCGATCCGTCTTCCAACTGGGTCCATGCGGTCAGCTCCAGGCAGTCGGGCAGGGTTTCGCGCTTGACGATCAGGGAGTGATAGCGGGTGACGGTGAGCGGACGGTTCAGGCCTTCGAACACGCCCTTGTCTTCATGAAATACCGGACTGGTCTTGCCGTGCATGACCTGCCGGGCCCGCACCACATCGCCGCCAAAGGCCTGTCCGATCGACTGATGGCCCAGGCAGACCCCCAGGATGGGCAGTTTGCCGGCGAAATACTTGATGGCTTCGATGGAGACGCCCGCTTCGGTCGGCGTGCACGGGCCTGGTGAAACCACAATGCGCTCGGGCTTGAGGGCTTCGATCTCGGCAATGGTCAATTCGTCGTTGCGCACCACTTTCACTTCGGAGCCCAGCTCGCCGAGGTACTGCACAACGTTGTAGGTAAAGGAGTCGTAATTATCGATCATCAGCAACATGGCGTAAGCAACCTATTGAATTCACTGACTTTAAATACAGCCTTCGAAGAGAACCCGCACGGTACTGCGCTTGGCCGGGCATATCGTGCACCAGCGAAACGGCTTTCAAGCGGGTAAAAAAGGCAAATCGGTACAGGTCCGGCAAAGCCGGCAGAGAACGGTCAGGCGCGCCAACGCCAACGGGCGTGAGCCTTGATCATTTGATCCAGAAGTTTGCTGACAATCGACACGGGGGAAGTCTCGTTCATACGTCCGGGCACAGTAGCTTAGCTAGGCGGAGCGCGCAATATGAGCGACACGACGGGCTTGCAAACAATCGCAACGTTCCGGATGGATGGCCGAACGCAAACAGTCTGGCGCTGTCGTTATTCCAACAACGACAAGACAAAACGGACTTTGCCCATGATCAGACAAACGTTGTTCATTCCCGTCACCGCTTGCCTGCTGGTGATGGCCAGTACCCAAGCAAGCGCAGCCCCCTACTCCAGCTTCATCGTCTTCGGCGACAGCCTCAACGACGCCGGCCAGCTCACCGACCCCGACGGACCGGCCGGGGCAACCCGACGCTTTACCAACCGTACCGGCCCGGTCTACCTGGATGGCAGCGGCGAGGTCTATTCCGCCAACGCCACCCAACTGCTCGGTGGACGGTTGGGCTACTCCGCCGATGAAACCGCCGCCTCGACCTCGGCGGCCCGTGCCAGCACGGGCCTGGCGGATGGCAACAACTGGGCCGTGGGTGGCTATCGCACCGACCAGATTCTCGACTCGATCACCACCGTTTCCGATACCGGCGAACGTAGTCGTGCCGGCTACCTGGCCAACGGACGGCGCGCCGACCCGAACGCCCTGTATTACATTTCCGGAGGCGGTAACGATTTTCTCCAAGGCCTGGTGTTAAGCCCTGTGCAGGCGCGCGCCGCCGCGAACCGCCTGGCCGACAGTGTCCAGACCCTGCAAACGGCGGGCGCCCGATACGTAATGGTCTGGCTGCTGCCCGACCTCGGCCTGACACCAGCCTTGAATGGCACCCCTTTGCAGAGTGCTGTCTCGCAACTCAGCAACCAGTTCAACCAGCAGTTGATCACCCGACTGCAAGGTATCGACGCCGAAGTCATTCCACTGAATGTTCCACTGTTGCTGCAGGAAAGCTTCGCCGCCCCCGCACGATTCGGCTTTGCCAGTGGTACGAACCTCGTCGCTACTTGTTTCAGCGGTAATGGCTGCACGGAAAACCCGACTTATGGCATCCACAGCGCCACACCTGATCCGAGCAAACTGGTCTACAACGATTCGGTCCACCCCACCGAAGCCGGACAGAAGCTGATCGCCGACTATGCCTACTCCCTGCTCTCGGCACCCTGGGAGCTGACATTGCTGCCTGAAATGGCCCATTCGACGCTCCGTGCCCACCAGGACGAGCTACGCAACCAATGGCAATCGGACTGGGACAGCTGGCAAGCGGTCGGTCAGTGGCGAGCGATCGTCGCGGGCGGCGGCCAGCATCTGGACCTGGACAGCCAGAGCAACAGCGTCAGCGCCGATGGCAGTGGCCAGAGCCTGAATATCGGAGGCAGTTACCGCCTCAGCGAAGCCTGGCGCGTCGGGGTGGCCGCTGGTTTCTATCGCCAGGACATGGAAGCAGGTCATAACGACTCGGACTACACGCTCAACAGCTACCTGGCCACCGCCTTTGCCCAGTTCCAGCAGAATCGCTGGTGGGCCGATGCTGCGCTGACCGGCGGCAAGCTCGACTACGACAACCTGGAACGCAAGTTCGACCTGGGCGCCAGCCAGGCACAGGAAAAAGGCGATACCGACGGTCGTCTCTGGGCGTTCAGCAGTCGCGTGGGCTACGACATTGCCCGACCCGGCAGTGAATGGCACCTGTCACCGTTCATCAGTGCCGATTATGCGAAGGTGGAAGTCGACGGTTATTCCGAGAAGAGCAACCGTTCCACGGCCCTGACATTCGATGATCAGACCCGTGACTCGAAACGCCTGGGCATTGGCTTACAGGGCAAATACAACTTCACCCGCCAGACCCAGGTGTTTGGCGAGTACGCCCACGAACGTGAGTATGAAGATGACACGCAGAAGGTGAACATTGCCCTCAACAGCCTGCCAGCCAACGACTTCACGCTTGAAGGCTACACGCCACAGAGTCACCTGAATCGCCTGAGCCTGGGAGTCAGCCACAAATTAACCAACGATCTGGCGCTGCGGGGCGGCTACACATTGCGCAAGGATGATGATTTCACCCAGCAAGGGGTGAATGTCGGGGTCAGTCTGGACTTTTGATCGAGGCCCCCTGTGGGAGCGAGCCTGCTCGCGATGGCGACACATCAGACACATTGCTCTTGAAGTGCCGCCGTCAATCGCGAGCAGGCTCGCTCCCACAGTGATTGTGGCTCACAGATGCAGGTGAACTCAGTCGCTCGGAGTCTGCTCGGCCAGCGCTACGGCACGGAACATTGCCCGGCGCTTGTTCAGGGTTTCTTCCCATTCCAGCACTGGTACCGAATCGGCAACGATGCCGCCACCGGCCTGCACATGGAGTTCGCCGTTCTTGATCACGGCCGTCCGGATGGCAATGGCGGTGTCCATGTTGCCGTTCCAGGCGAAATAGCCCACGGCACCACCGTATACACCACGCTTGACCGGTTCCAGTTCATCGATGATTTCCATCGCGCGGATTTTTGGCGCACCGGACAAGGTCCCCGCCGGCAGGATCGCCCGCAAGGCGTCCATGGCCGTCAACCCGGCCTTCAACTGGCCGGTGACGTTCGACACGATGTGCATCACGTTGGAATAACGTTCGATGACCATCTTCTCGGTGAGCTTCACCGAGCCGACCTCCGAAACCCGCCCGGTATCGTTGCGGCCCAGGTCGATCAGCATCAGGTGCTCGGCGATTTCCTTGGCATCCGACAACAGGTCCTCTTCCAGCGCCCGATCCGCCTCCTCCGTCGCGCCACGAGGGCGGGTGCCGGCAATCGGTCGCACGGTGATCAGGTTGTCCTCGACTCGCACCAGCACTTCCGGCGAGCTGCCCACGACGTGGAAATCACCGAAATTGAAGAAGTACATGTAAGGCGTCGGGTTGAAGCAGCGCAATGCCCGGTACAGATCGATGGGCGCGGCCTTGAAGTCGATGGACATCCGTTGCGACGGCACCACCTGCATGCAGTCGCCCGCCAGGATGTATTCCTTGATGGTATCGACGGCCCTTTCGTAATCGGCCTGGGTAAAGCTGGAACGGAACACTGGATCGGCCGCCGCCTGCTTGCTGAAATCCAGCCCCGGACGCGGGGTGATCGGCTGACGAAGCTTCTCCAACAGGTCCTGCAGGCTTTTCTGACCTTGCTCGTAAGCATCGTCCTGGGAAGGATCCGCCAGGACAATCGCGTGCATCTTGCCAGCGAGGTTGTCGAAGACCACCACCGCATCGGAAACCATCAGCAGGATGTCCGGCACGCCCAGGGGGTCCGGGTTCGGGCAAGTGCCCAGGCGTTTTTCCACATAGCGCACGCAGTCGTAGCCGAAATACCCCACCAGGCCACCGTTGAACCGTGGCAGACCGGGGATGGTCGGCACGTTGTAGCGGGCCTTGAAGGTTTCGACGAAGGCCAGCGGGTCTTCGACCTCGTGGCTTTCGATCTCGACGCCGTCGTGGGTCACGCTGATGCGATGGTCATAGACCCGCAGCACCGTACGGCACGGCAGGCCGATGATGGAGTAACGGCCCCATTTTTCGCCGCCCTGCACCGATTCGAGCAGGTAGGAATTGGGCTGGTCGGCCAGCTTGAGGTAGATCGACAGCGGTGTGTCGAAGTCGGCCAGGGTTTCGCAGGCGAGCGGGATACGGTTGTAGCCGGCAGCGGCCAGGCGCAGGAATTCTTCGCGGATCATGAGGGTGCCTCGTGGCAAGAGGAGCTGACAGTCAGGTATGCAAACGCGCCGGATAACCGGCCAGGATCAAGTCAGGCGCGCCAACGCCAGCGGGCCAGGGCCTTCATGACTTTCATCCAGAGTTTGCGAGTGACCACCACGATGGCGTTTCCAGAAGAGGATTGAACAGCATCGGGCAACGTTATCTCAGCGGCCGGGTCCAGGCAACCGGGAATTAACAGGCGCAGGTCGTCGATCACCAGCGAGGGAAACTCTTCAGCGATCGGCCGGCCGTGGTTGTAGCCATAACTCAGCGCCACGCACTTGACCCCCGCCGCTTTCGCCGCCAGCACATCGCTGCGCGAGTCGCCGACAAATAACGATTGGGAGGCCGGGATGTTGGCCATTTTCATGACGAAGAACAGCGCCGCCGGGTCGGGCTTCTTCTGCGGCAAGGTGTCGCCGCCGATGATCCAGCGGAAGTAGCGGCCGATTTTCATCTGGTCCAGCAACGGCGCGACAAAGCGTTCTGGCTTGTTGGTGATCAACGCCATTTCCACGCCTTGCTTGTGCAGCCACTTGAGGGTCGAGCGCACACCGGGGTAGACCACCGTCAGCGGGTGATTGCCTTCATAGGCTTCGTTGAACAACTCCAACGCTCGCTCGGCCTCGGCGTCATCGACTCCCAGGGCGTCGATGTGATTGGCCAGGGCCCGGCGCACCAGCATGGGCGCACCGTTGCCAACCCAATGGCGCACCGCCTCGAGGCCGGCAGGCGGGCGTCCGAGCTTGAGCAGCATGTCGTCCACCGCTGCCGCGAGGTCCGGGACCGAATCGACCAGTGTGCCATCGAGGTCGAACATCACCAGACGCGGCAGGCTGCCGGGGAACAGCTGCTCGAAACCGCTCATGGACGGGCCAGAGCCAGTTCGGCGCGCATTTTTTCGATGACTTCCTTGTAGTCCGGCGCGTTGAAGATCGCCGAACCTGCAACGAAGGTGTCGGCGCCGGCCGCGGCGATCTCGCGGATATTGCCCACGTTCACGCCGCCGTCGATTTCCAGGCGAATGTCACGTCCCGAGGCATCGATCAGCGCACGGGCCTCGCGCAGCTTGTCGAGGGTCGCCGGGATGAACTTCTGACCGCCGAAACCAGGGTTGACGCTCATCAACAGGATCATATCGACCTTGTCCATCACGTACTTGAGTACGTCCAGCGGTGTCGCGGGGTTGAACACCAGGCCAGCCTTGCAGCCGCCCTCACGGATCAACTGCAAGGAGCGATCGACGTGCAGCGTGGCTTCGGGGTGGAACGTGATGTAGGTGGCACCGGCTTCGATGAAGTCGCCGACGATACGGTCCACCGGGCTGACCATCAGGTGCGCGTCGATCGGCGCGGTGATGCCGTACTTGCGCAGTGCCGAGCAAACCATCGGGCCGATGGTCAGGTTGGGGACGTAGTGGTTGTCCATGACATCGAAGTGCACGATGTCGGCCCCGGCGGCCAGGACGTTGTCCACTTCTTCGCCCAGGCGGGCGAAGTCGGCGGAGAGAATCGACGGAGCAATGGCGAAGGGCTGCATGACGCACCTGTTTTGAGCGAAATCGCGATGGCGCGCATTGTATACCTCAAGGTTTGGCGCGCCCACCGTGGCCGACGATCAATACGCTGCGCGGTAGATCTTCTCGATATCAGCGACGCTCAGCTTGCGTGGATTGTTACGCATCAACCGCTCGATCCCCGCAGCCTCCACGGCCATGGACGGAATCACGTCCTCGGTGACACCCAGGCCGCTCAAGCCCTTGGGGATCTCTACGGCGCTACACAACGCGGCCATGGCCTTCACCGCTTCGTCGGCGGCTTCAAGATCACTCAAGTGGCCGGTCTTTATGCCCATCGCTTCGGCAATATCCCGCATGCGCTCCACGCAGGCCATTTTGTTCCACTGCATGACATAGGGCAGCAGCAAGGCGTTGGCGACGCCATGGGACACGTGAAAGCGCCCGCCCAATGGATAAGCCAGCGCATGCACCGCGCCGACCCCGGCATTGCCGAACGCCATGCCGGCCATCAGGCTGGCGGTTGCCATATCCTCGCGGGCCTGCAGGTGAGCCGGGTTGGCAAAGGCCTTGGGCAACGCGCGGCTGATCAGTTTGATCGCACCGATGGCCAGGGCATCGGTGATCGGCGAGGCATTGAGCGAAAGGTAGGACTCGACAGCATGAGCCAGCGCATCGACACCACTGGCCGCGGTCACGCCGGGAGGACAGGTCAGGGTCATCTGCGGGCTGACCAGCGCCACGTCCGGCAACAGATAATCGCTGACAATGCCCTTCTTCAATTGTGCAGCCTTGTCGGAAAGGATCGCCACGTTGGTGACCTCCGAGCCGGTCCCCGCCGTGGTGGGAATGGCAATCATCGGCGGGCCCTTGCGGGGGACCTGGTCGACACCGAACATGTCCTGCAGCTCGCCGTGATAACCGGCGTAGACGCCCACGCACTTGGCAATGTCGATGGCACTGCCACCGCCGAGGCCGATCAGGCCATCATGGCCGCCGTCGCGGTAGGCCTGCATGCAATCTTCGACGATGGCGATCTCCGGGTCCGGCATGACCCGGTCGAAAATCTCGTAGTCGCGCCCGCCCAAGTGCTGCAGGGCCAGGTCCACGGTGCCGGACCGGACCAGCGCGGCGTCGGTGACGATCAGCGGGTTATCCACATCCAGCCGTGTCAGCTCGGCCGCCAGTTGCTCAATGGCAGCAGCACCGGTGATCAGTTTGTGGGCGATCTTGAATGAGGAAAGACTCATGTGCACGGCCTCTTGTTCGAATATGGGCTGGCACAAGGATAGCTCGGTATTGCGGATCGTGAATACGCCGCAAGTCCTTGTGGGAGCGAGCCTGCTCGCGATAGCGGTGGGACATTCAACATAGAGGCTGAATGTCAGTCCGCTATCGCGAGCAGGCTCGCTCCCACAGAGTACTCAGGCTTGGGTGGTACGCAGTTTCTCGCTACGCCCACGCAACCACTCCAGGGTCAGCAGCAGGATCACCGAGAAGGCGATCAACAGCGTCGCCGCCGCCGCGATGGTAGGACTGAGGTTTTCGCGAATGCCGCTGAACATCTGCCGTGGCAGGGTGGCCTGCTCGGGGCCGGCGAGGAACAGGGTCACCACGACTTCATCGAATGAAGTCGCGAAGGCGAACAACGCCCCGGAGATCACACCCGGAGCGATCAACGGCAAGGTCACCCGACGAAACGCCGTCAATGGCGAAGCGCCCAGGCTGGCGGCGGCTCGCACCAGGTTATGGTTGAAGCCCTGCAAGGTCGCCGAGACGGTGATGATGACGAACGGTACGCCAAGCACCGCGTGGACCACGATCAACGAGATAAAACTGTTGCCCATTCCCAGCGGCGCGAAGAACAGGTAGCTGGCCACGCCGATGATCACCACCGGGACCACCATAGGTGAAATCACCAGCGCCATGACCAGCGCCTTGCCCGGGAAATCGCCACGGGTCAGGCCAATGGCCGCCAGCGTACCGAAGACCATCGCCAGCAACGTGGCAGCCGGGGCCACGATGATGCTGTTCTTCAACGCCCGCATCCACTCGGCCGAGGCGAAGAAGTCCTGATACCAGTGCAGCGAAAAGCCCTGCAGCGGATACACCAGGAAACTGCCGGAGTTGAACGACAGTGGCACGATCACCAGCACCGGCAGGATCAGGAACAACAGAATCAGTCCGCAGAGCGTACGCAAGCAGTAGAACCACACCCGTTCGACGGGAGACATGTAAGGACTCAGCATTTCGATCTCCCCTTAGCTCAGGCGCAGGCGACTGGCGCCCACCAGCCAGCTGTAAATCAGATAAAGCACGATGGTCGCCAGCAACAGCAGCCCGCCGAGCGCCGTGGCCATGCCCCAGTTGATGCTGGTGTTGGTGTAGAACGCGACGAAGTAGCTGACCATCTGGTCGTTCGGGCTGCCCAGCAACGCCGGGGTGATGTAGTAGCCGATAGCGAGGATGAACACCAACAGGCAACCGGCGCCGACACCGGCATAGGTCTGCGGGAAGTACACCCGCCAGAAACTGGCAAATGGATGACAGCCCAGGGAAATCGCCGCCCGCATGTAGGTGGGCGAGATGCCCTTCATCACGCTGTAGATCGGCAGGATCATGAACGGCAGCAGGATGTGGACCATCGAAATGTAGACACCGGTACGGTTGAAGACCAACTCCAGAGGCTTGTCGATGACGCCCATGGCCAGCAGGGCACTGTTGATCAGGCCTCCGGATTGCAACAGCACGATCCACGCCGCCACCCGCACCAGGATCGAAGTCCAGAACGGCAGCAGCACCAGGATCATCAGCAGGTTGCTCTGGCGCGACGGCAGGTTCGCCAACAGGTAGGCCAGTGGATAAGCCAGTACCAGGCAGATCGCGGTGATGACCAGGCCCATCCAGAATGTACGGGCAAAAATGTCGAGGTAGATCGCCTGGTCAGGTGTGGCCGGGGCCAGTTCGCCGAGGTCGTCGATGCGATGATCGACGGACGCCAGCAGGTAATAGGGGGTGACGTTGCTGGTATTGCGGCGGATCACCTGCCAATACGCAGGATCGCCCCAACGCTCATCGAGGTTTTCCAGTGCTTCTTTATAAGAAGGCGGCTCGCTGGCAAATGGCAACGCACGAGCGGTCTTGGTCAGCAGGCTGCGATAGCCGGCCGATTCCATGTTCAGGCGCTTGGACAAGTCGCCCAGAGTCTGATTCTTGCGCGCTTCGGCCAGGTCTTCACTGGCGGCCTTGTACACCGGTTCCCCAGGTAAACCGCGCCCATCCCACGCTGCAATAGCAGCCACGGTACGCGGCATGGTGCCGACCACTTCCGGGTTGCTGACGCTTTTGAACAACAGCGCCACGATTGGCACCAGGAACACCAGCAACAGAAACAGCACCAGCGGCGCGATCAAGGCCTGGGCCTTCCAGCGGTTGACCCGCTCGGCGCGCTTGAGCCGCTGCTTCAAGGTGGGGCTGGTGCCCGCGTTCAGTGGAACGGCGATGGCCATGGCGAACTCCGCAAATCTTTTTTTATCGTTACAGGGACGGTGTGCCGCCCCTGTTCTTTTGAAACACCCGAGACTGACGTCCTGTGGGAGCGAGCCTGCTCGCGATGGCTGCGACGCATTCATTATCGATGTGTCTGACAGACCGCTATCGCGAGCAGGCTCGCTCCCACATGGACCCTATCCAGCCTTCAGCGGGTCGGGTTACTTCGCAGCCCAGGAGTTGAAGCGCTGTTCCAGTTGCTCACCGTTGTCAGCCCAGAAGCTGACATCGATCTGTACCTGGTTGGCGATGTTTTCCGGGGTGGTCGGCATGTCTTTCAAGACATCCTTGGACAGCAACGGTACTGCCTGGGTGTTGGCCGGGCCGTAGGCGATGTTTTCCGAGTAGGTCTTCTGCTGCTGTGGCGCCACCGAGTAGGCGATGAATTTCTTCGCCGCTTCGGCGCGGGTCTTGTCCAGGCCGCGCGGGATGGCCCAGGCGTCGAAGTCGTAGATACCGCCGTTCCACACCACTTTCAGGTTGCTTTCTTTCTGTACCGCGGCGATCCGGCCGTTGTAGGCCGAGCTCATGACCACGTCACCGGAGGCCAGGTACTGCGGCGGCTGTGCGCCGGCCTCCCACCACTGGATGTTCGGCTTGAGTTCGTCGAGCTTCTTGAACGCGCGATCCTGACCATCCTTGCCAGCCAACACCTTGTAGACGTCTTTTGGCGCGACACCGTCGGCCATCAAGGCGAATTCCAGGGTGTACTTGGCGCCCTTGCGCAGGCCACGCTTACCCGGGAATTGCTTGGTGTCCCAGAAATCCGCCCAACTGGTCGGCGCGGTTTTCAGTTTGTCGGCGTTGTAGGCCAGGACGGTCGACCATACGAAGAAGCCTACGCCGCAAGGCTGGATGGCGCCCTTGACGTAGTCTTCGGTCTTGCCGAACAGCGCCGGGTCGAGTTGCTCGAACATGTCTTCGTCGCAACCACGGGACAATTCAGGGGACTCGACTTCAACCAGGTCCCACGAGACGCTCTTGGTGTCGACCATGGCCTTGACCTTGGCCATTTCGCCGTTGTACTCGCCAGCCACGATCTTGCCGTTGCCGGCCGCTTCCCACGGTGCGTAAAAGGCTTTGACCTGAGCCGCCTTGTTCGCCCCGCCAAAAGACACCACGGTCAGGTCCGGGCCCGCCGCCATCGCGCTTGCCGCACCCATCATGCCCAGGGTCAGGGCGGTGAACTTCAGGGATCTCAACATTTATTGTTCTCTCCACATGCAGGGTTGGTGTGTTGATTACAGCAGGGGGGCGATCAATTCGCCTCTAGAAGTGGGTCGAGCGCACGCACGTGCTCAACCTGCCAGCCAAGCGGAACCACGTCTCCGACGGCCAGCTCGGGATCGAGCTCGGCAATCGGCTGTTTCACGAAGAAGTCGTTCTTGCCGCAGACTTCCAGGCGAACCCGGACGTGGTCGCCCAGATAGATGAATTCCGCCACCCTCCCTGAGAAGCGGTTGACACATTGTTCGCTTGCGCCGTTGAGGCTCACCCGCTCCGGACGGATCGACAGGGTCACCGGCTCGCCAGGCTTGCCGACATTGACCGCCAGTGCCTCGACCTTTTCGCCACGGCCCAACTCCACCAGGCAGCGATCGCCGGTTTGGCTGTGCAGGCGACCGCTGAGACGGTTGTTTTCGCCAATGAAGTTGGCGACGAACGTATTTTTGGGTTCTTCGTAGAGCGTGCGCGGCGGGGCGATCTGCTGGATTTCGCCCTGATGGAACACCGCCACGCGGTCGGACATGGTCAAGGCTTCGCCCTGGTCGTGGGTCACATAGACCACGGTCACGCCGAGACGCTGGTGCAGGTGTTTGATTTCCATCTGCATGTGTTCACGCAGTTGCTTGTCCAGTGCGCCGAGGGGTTCGTCCATCAGCACCAGTTGTGGCTCGAACACCAGCGCCCGGGCCAGGGCGACACGCTGCTGCTGGCCGCCGGACAATTGCGCCGGGTAACGCTGGGCGAAGGTGTCCAGCTGGACCATGCTCAGTACCCGTTTGACGCGGTCGCTGACATCGCTCTTGTTCAGGCCACGCACGGTCAATGGGAACGCCAGGTTCTCGGCGACGGTCATGTGGGGGAACAGGGCATAGTTCTGGAACACCATGCCGATGTCGCGCTTGTGGGGCGGCACATGGTTGATGGCACGGCCGGCCAACTGGATTTCACCGGCGGTTGGGGTTTCAAAACCCGCGAGCATCATCAGGCTGGTGGTCTTGCCGGAGCCGGACGGCCCGAGCAAGGTCAGGAATTCGCCTTTGCGAATGTCCAGGTTGAGGTCCTTGACGATCAGGTTCTCGCCATCGTAGCTCTTTTGCACACCACGAAAGCTGACCAGCACATCACTGGTCCCCGCGCTTGAATCGACCTGGCTCATACCCGCACCTTTTGTATTGATGACTGCTTGTGAATCAAGCCTAGTGGAGCCTCGTGCCCACGCAAATCGGGGCGCAGGAGAGAATCGCCTCAGGCGGATGGAAGAGTCGGGGTAGGGATCGCCCTACAAGGACGGCGGGATTGGATAAAAGCGTCGGGGCTTTTGTGATAAACGCTGAAATTGCGTGCTCTGAGGCATGTCGCAAATGGACATGCCAACTCGAGCGCCCTGTGGGAGCGAGCCTGCTCGCGATGACGGCGGCACATTCAGCATTGATGCAAGCTGACCCACCGCTATCGCGAGCAGGCTCGCTCCCACAAAGGATCTGTGGCGGGCCTAGAGCAACTTATGCTCCATCGCATACTTCACCAGTTCCGCCAGCGAAGTAATGTTGAGCTTCTGCATCAAGCGCGCCTTGTGGGTGCTGATGGTTTTACTGCTCAGGGCCAACTGCTGGGCGATGTCGTTGACGTTGGCACCTTGGGCAAGACGTTCGAAGACCGAGAACTCGCGCTCGGACAGCAGCGAATGCAACGGGCGCGCGTCGGTCAGGCCGACTTCGAACACCATGCGGTCGGCCAGGTCCGGGTCGATGTAACGACCGCCTGCCGCGACTTTACGAATCGCCATGAGCAGCAATGCCGGGTCGCTGTCCTTGGTCGCGTAGCCAGCCGCACCGACCTTCAGCGCCCGGGCCGCCATCTGCGCCTCGTCATGCATCGACAACACCAGGATCGCCGGTGGATTGTTCAGCGCACGGATTCGCGGGATCGCCTCCAGGCCATTGACCCCCGGCATGGAAATATCCAGCAGCACCACTTCGCAGGGCACGTGCCGCAGGGTTTCGAGCAACTGCTCGCCGTTGCTCGCCTCTCCCGCCACCACCAGATCCTTTGCCAGGCCGATCAATTGTTTGATGCCTTCACGGACGATGGTGTGGTCTTCGGCTACCAGTACACGGATCACGTTCTTCTCCAGATTCAGAATCCAATCGCGAGCAGGCTCGCTCCCACATTAATGTCCACATAGCCCTGTGGGAGCGAGCCTGCTCGCGATTGGCCCGCCCAGGCAACCCACCCATCAGCCATCATGCAACGGCACCCATACCGCCAAGGTAGTCCCCTCCCCCGGTTCACTTTCCAGGGACAATCGCCCGCCCATGATCAGTACCCGTTCGCGCATCCCTACCAACCCAAAAGATGTCGGCCGACCTGTATCGGCAATAAATCCTACACCGTCATCACTCACGATCAGACACAATTCATCGCCTTCGCAAACCAGCGTCAACTCCACGGTGTGCGCTTGGGCATGACGCATCACGTTGGTCAGCGCTTCCTGGAGAATACGGAACAGGCCGATCGCCTTGGCATCGCTTAAGGGCGGCAGATTGTCGGGCACCTGCACCAGACACGGGATCTGCGTACGCGCCTCGAAGCGTCGGGCCTGCCATTCGATGGCCGAGGCGATACCGGCATCGAGAATAGGCGGTCGCAACGCCGTCGCCACATCTCGCACCAACTGGAACAGCTGAGCGATCAGACGCTTCATGCTGTTGAGTCGCTCCTGCAGGCCGGGGTCCAGTTGCGCATAGGCCAATTCGCACATGGAAGTCTCCAGCTTCAACACCGTCAACATCTGCCCCAACTCGTCGTGGACTTCCCGGGCGATACGGGCTTTTTCCTCTTCCCGCACACTTTCCAGGTGCGCCGACAATTCGCGCAGTTGCTCCCGGGAGCTGGCCAGCTCCAGCTCGATACGCTTGCTTTCGGTGATGTCCCAGACAATGCCGTCCCAGACGTAGGCGCCATCCTCGAGACGCCGGGTGATTGCCTTGATCTCGGCCCAGCGCTCCCGGCCTTCACGGGTCAGGATGCGCCCCTGCCACGACCAGTCACTGTCGCTGTCCAACGCCTGGTCCTGGGTACGGTGATAATCGGCCTTGTCCTCCGGATGCACCAGGCTGCGCAGACCGGTGTCGCTGCGAGCCAGGGTCGCGGGGGAGTAACCCACCAGGCTTTCGCTGCCTTCGCTGATGTAGGCAAAATCGATCTGCCCGGTCACCGGTGCCCGTTCCAGGCGAAAGACCAGGCCCGGCACGTTGGCCGCGATGCCTTGCAGACGCGCTTCGCTTTCGCGCAACGCCGCCAGCGCGCGGCGGCGCTCAGTCACGTCGTTGAGGTAGACCACCAGGTATTCCGCATCACGGAAACGCAGGAAGCTCAGGGAAACATCGGCCGGCAGGATACTGCCATCGGCCCGCACGCACTCGGTCTCGAAGCTCTGCGGTCCGTCCTCGCTGGCCCGGGCGCGCTTCCACAGGCTCAACCAGCGATCCATGTGCAGGCCCGGCTCGAAATCGATCAAAGGGCGCTCGATGATCGCACCGGGTCCATAGCCAAGCATGGTTTCAGCGGCGCGGTTGGCATAACGCACATGGCTGTCCCAGTTGACCCAGAGAATGCCGACCGTACTTTGATCGATGGAAAACTGGGTGAGCCGCAGCGCTTCTTCGCTGGCGGCACGCTGGGCGATGTCTTCACGCGCAGAGCGCAGACGACGCTCCAGCCCACGTTGCTGGCGACGCTGCCAGAATACGATGGCGATGGCGCTCAATAGCAAGGCCAGCATCAACAACGTCAGGTTCTGCCAGAACCCCGGGGTTTCGGTCAGGCGCGGATACTTGGGCTTGAGCCAGCGGCTGTGCAATTGCTCCAGTTCCCTGGCGGGAATCGCCTGCAGCCCCTTGTCGACGATCTCAGCCAGTTCCGGCCAGTCCCGACGCGTAGCGACCCGCAGCAGTTGCGGCAGCCCGATGTCACCGACCACCGCCAACTCGGCGAACTCCGGCTCGACCATGAGCCTGCCCAACTGCGCCTCGTCGACCACCGCGTATCGGGCCTGCTGAGTGAGCAGCAGTTGCAGGGCCTCACGTTCCATCGGTACGCCTTGCAGATTCAGCATCGGATAGGTGCCATGCAGGTAATCCGCCGTGGCGCTGGGCATGCGTACCGCGACCCGGACCTGGGCGCCGAGCTTTTCCAGCTCCACGCCCTCGGCGCTTTTCTGCTCACCGACAATCAACTGCGGCACGCGCATGTACGGATCGGAAAACAGCCAGAGCCTGAGTCCACCCGGGGTCTGGGTCAGGCCCGGGGCGATATCCACCTCACCGTCGCGCAGCGCGGCCTCCAGTTGCGCCACGTCCTGGAAATTGCGCCAGGTCAGCTCGACATTCAACATCTTGCCCAGCCACTGCATCAACTCGACGTTGGTGCCGGACAGGCGTTGCAGACGCCGATCGTACTGCGCATACGGCGCCTGCAGGACCAGGCCAACCCGCAGTTGGGGATGTTGTGTCAACCATTGGTGTTGTTCGGCACTCCATTGCACGCCATGGGCTGAAGGCGCGGGCGCCGCCCACGTCATCAAGGGAAGCCATAAACAGCCGATAACCCACAGGCAGCAAAAACGCATCATTGAACTCTCATGCACTGACAAATACTGACCAACCCATTAGGCTGCCGGAAATACTTCTGGCCCTGGAATATCCGATGCCCTTTGTCCACCGCCTGGCATTGCCAGCATTGTGCCTGTCGCTGATCCTGCCGAGTGCGTTTTCTGTACAGGCTGCCGAACCGGCGCCTGCCGTGACGGATCAACCCACCGAGACAAAACCGCTCGAGCGCCAACCCCTGCTCGAGCGTAGCCAGGAAGAAGCGGCCGCGCTGGAACGAAAAATCCCGCCACAGGAACAACAACAGCTGCAGACCGGTAGCGATACCTTCCTGGCTCTCTGGAAACCGGCCAACACCAGTGACCCCAAAGGCGCGGTCATCATAATCCCTGGGGCCGGTGAAACCGCTGACTGGCCTCAAGTCATCGGGCCGTTGCGTAAAAAACTGCCCGATGTCGAATGGAACACCCTGAGTATCACGCTGCCAGACCCACAAGGCGATGTCATCGCACCGCGCGCAGTGGAAACCCCGCCGCAAACCAAACCAGCCGACATGGCTGCCGCTGCCCCGGACGCTACGACTGCGGCGCCGATCGAGCAGGTGGCCGGTGGCGAGGCAGACGCTGTCGACCCGGTCGTCGCCGAAGCCGATGAAGAACATGTCAAGGCCGACGCCGAACGCATTTTCGCCCGCATCGATGCGGCACTGGCCTACGCCGAGCAACAGAGCTCGCGCCGCATCGTGCTGTTGGGCCACGGCACCGGCGCCTACTGGGCGGCGCGCTACCTCAGTGAAAAACAGCCTGCGCAAATAGAACGTTTCGTGATGGTCGCCGCGCAGTCCCCGGTTACCGCCAAACCTGGCCTGGCCGAACTCACGCCGACCTTGAAACTGGCAACCGCCGATGTCTTCTACGTGGACAAACCGCTGGATCGCAACGCAGCGCTGGAACGTCTTCAGGCGAGCAAACGCCTGAAGGGGTCGAGTTTCAGCCAGGTTTCTCTCAAGGCCTTGCCCAATGCGGCGGCGCAGCAGGAGCAGTTGTTTCGACGGGTTCGAGGGTGGTTGAACCCACAGACTCCCGGTGAATGAGGCTTACCCGGTGCTTTCGCCAGGCACCGGCTCGTGGCGAGGGGATTTATCCCCTCGGGCGGCGAAGCCGCCCCAGGGCCTCTCCACTATTTATTCAACGACACTAGCGAAAATCCCGTCGTTCCCGAATCAACCGATAAGCGTTATGCAGCTCCCGGGTCTTGTCCGTGGCCTCGCGCACCTGCAAGGGCGTCGCGCCGCTACCGGCAATTTTGTCCGGATGGTGACGGCTGAGCAGCCGGCGATAGGCCCGCTTGATCTGCGAGGGTTCGGTGGTGGCTGACACCCCCAGCAAACGCAACGCTTCCTGATAGGTCACGCCGCTGTTGGGCAGCGACGGCTTCTGTGGTTCGTAATCAATCGCCAGCGCCTGGACCTGCTGGGGCGTCCAGCCCAACCACTTGCCCCACTGGATGAGCAACTCGCGCTCACTGGCGCCAGCCCGACCATCAGCCCAGACCATCCGCCAACAGGCCCGCAATACACCTTCAGCTGCATGAGGCTGGGTGGCGAGACGGCGTAGATAACCGCGCAAGCGGTCGTTTCCGGACTTACCTCGGTTGAATGCCGCAATGGCCCGGCGTTGTGCCGGCTCGCTCAGGTCCAGCGCACGCATTTCCTGGCGAGCCTGCTGGATGTGACCGTCGACCACCCGACCATCGATTTTCGCCAGTCGCCCCAACAAGACAAACAACAGCTCGTCGTTGCGCAACGCCGGACGACCGCCCAGACGCTCACGTACCTGTGCCCAGCCGTGCAGGTTCAGGCGCCGGTCCAGCGCCTGTCCCAACAACGCACCGAGCATGGCCCCCGGAATGCTGGCTATGGCAAAGCCCGCTCCGGCTCCTATCAGAGTCCCTGGCCACCACATATCAACGGCTCGCTTCTATCAAGGTTTCGACTTGCATCAAACGTTCGTGGGTTCCCACATCGACCCAGTGCCCTTCCAGGCGCTCGCCACTGACTTGCCCCTCTGCCATGGCTCGGCGCAGCAGCGGTGCGAGCTTGAACGCGCCATCCGTGCAGCCCTCGAACAACCTTGGGTGCAGGACGGCAATGCCGCTATAGGTCAGTTTGTCGGCAGCCGGCTCCCCTTCGTGAACCTTTCCGTCGGCCAGGATGAAATCACCGCCTGGGTGATGTTCAGGATTATCCACCAGCACCAGGTGCGCCAGCCCTTCAAGCGGCCCACGCAAGGCACTGAAATCGTAATCGGTCCAGATATCGCCATTGACCACCACGAACGCCTCATCGCCCAACAGCGGCAAGGCCCGGAAAATCCCACCGCCGGTCTCCAGCGGCTCCCCTTCTGGCGAATAACGAATCCGCACGCCAAATCGCGAACCGTCCCCCAGATGATCCTCGATCTGCTGACCGAGCCAGGCATGGTTGATCACGATATCGCTGAAGCCGGCCGCGACCAGCGCCTGCAGGTGATATTCGATCAATGGAATGCCGCCGACGCGAATCAGCGGCTTGGGGGTCGTCAGGGTCAAGGGGCGCATGCGCTCGCCCTTGCCCGCCGCCAGGATCATCGCCTTCATACCGTCGCTCCGGCCGGACGAGGCAGGCTGGACAACAAGGCGTGCAACTGCGCCAGTTCAGGACGACGAGCAATGACGGCTTCTATATAAGCGAAGAAGCGCGGTACGTCGCCCAGATAACGCGGCTTGCCATCACGATGGCAGATGCGCGCGAAAATTCCGATGACCTTGAGGTGGCGCTGTACCCCCATCAGATCGCTGGCCCGCAGGAAGTCTTCGATGTCCGGCTGGACGGGGATGCCGAGCGCACTGGCCTGCCGCCAGTAATCCTCCAGCCAGCCACGCACGCGCGCCTCGGGCCAACTGAGGAAGGCGTCCTTGAACAGGCAGGTCACGTCGTAGGTCACAGGACCGTAGACCGCATCCTGAAAATCCAGCACGCCGGGGTTCGGTTCGCTGAGCATCAGGTTGCGCGGCATGTAGTCGCGATGCACCAGCACTTTGGGCTGGGCCAGGGCGCTGTCGATCAGCAGGTCGCTGGCCTCCTGCCAGAGCCGTTGCTGTGTCGAATCGAACTCGATGCCCAGCTCGCGCTTGACGTACCACTCGGGGAACAGTTCCAGTTCCCGACGCAGCAATGCAACGTCATAGCTGGGCAACGGCGCTACCATCGGCAATTGCTGGAAAGCCAGCAGCGCCTGCAGGGCATCACGGAACAAATCGTCGGCATTTTCCCCATCGATCACGTCCAGATAGGTCTGGTTGCCCAAGTCATTGAGCAAAAGAAAGCCGCTTTCGAGATCTTCTGCATAAATTTTCGGCACGTTTATTCCGGATTTCGCCAGCAAAAACGCAATATCCACGAAGGGTTTGCAGTTTTCCTGGGGTGGCGGCGCATCCATCACGATCAGGCTGCGGCCCTCGCCTTCCCAGCGGAAATAACGCCGGAAACTCGCGTCGCTGCTGGCCGCGGTCAATGTGGCCTGGGGGACGGGGCCCCAGCCTTGTGCAGTAAAAAGGATCGGAAGTTGCTCATCGAGCCAAACTTTCAGGTGTTGCAAGCGTACATCTTGGTCGGGCATTGCAAGGGTCTCCGACGGCCCTAGCCGTCAAGCGGGTCATGCTTTATTATCCAGCATCTTTTTCAGACCATCGAGAGGCGTGCGGCCCACACCGCGGGCAGATGGCACGCAGGAAGCCCGGACTAATAAGATGGCATTGAAATCCCCCGCGTTTCGTAAAAAATTTCCGTTGCTGGTCACCGGCAGTCTGCTGGCCCTGCAACCCCTGGCCTCTTCATTCGTCGTCGCGGCGCAGCAGTATGACTGCTCCGTCTCCGCTTCGGGTGCCTGGGACTGTTCCCCCAAGACCCCGGCCGCCGCATTGCCGCCACGTCCGGTGCATGAAGGCAGTGCCGTTGCCGACAGCGGCGACGCTGCAGCCGGCAGCAGTTCGGTTGAAGCAGCCGGCGACAAGCCGGTGCTGGTCACCGAAGCCAAGGGCCGCGGCCTGAAGTCGCGCAGTGCAGACTACAGCCACCTGGACTGGGTTCCACGGGAGAACCTCACCCCTGCGCAATTGGCCGAAACCGGACCTTATTGCTCCGGTGCCTATATCGAGCCGACCCGTCCTGGCATGAATGACAAGACGGCCAAGAGCGACGCGCCGACCTTCCTCGGCGCCAAGGCTTCACGCTACGAGCAGGAACAGCAGGTGGCGACCCTGGCCGGTGACGTGGTCATGCGTCAGGGCAGCATGCAGGTCGAGGCGGACGAAGCCAGCCTGTACCAGGCCGAGAACCGTGGCGAGCTGAGCGGTAACGTACGGGTTCGCGACAATGGTGCGCTGATTGTCGGCGACCACGCCGATGTCCAGCTGGACACCGGCGAAGCCAAGGTCGACAACGCCGAATACGTGATGCACAAGTCGCGCATCCGCGGTAACGCCCTGTACGCCAAGCGTGCCGAGAACGCGATCATCCGCCTCAAGGACGGCACGTACACCACGTGCGAACCGAACAGCAACGCCTGGACGCTCAAGGGCAACAACATCACCCTGAACCCGGCCACCGGCTTCGGTACCGCGACCAACGTGACGCTGCGGGTCAAGGACATCCCGGTCCTCTACACGCCTTATATCTATTTCCCGATCGACGACCGTCGCCAGTCCGGCTTCCTGCCGCCCACCATCGGCAGTGGCAGCGACACCGGTTTCATGTTGGTTACCCCGTACTACTTCAACCTGGCGCCGAACTACGACGCCACGTTGTATCCCCGCTACATGGCCAAGCGTGGCCTGTTGATGGAAGGCGAATTCCGCTACCTGACCAAGTCCAGCGAAGGTCAGTTCGGCGCCGCGTACCTCAACGACGAGGACGACGACCGCAGCAAGCAGACCGACTACAGCAAGACCCGCTACATGTACAACTGGCAGCACAAGGGCGGCCTCGATTCGCGAGTGCTGACGGAAGTCGACTACACCAAGATCAGCGACCCGTATTACTTCCAGGATCTGCAGACCGATCAGATCGGTGTCGAGTCCAGGGATTACGTGAACCAGCAAGGTGCTGTCAGCTATCGTGGCGACACGTATACAGCACGCTTGAACGTCCAGGCCTATCAGATGGCCACGATCTCGAATATCACGCCTTATGATCGACTGCCACAGATCACCTTCAACGGTGCATTACCACAGCATCCTGGCGGCCTGGATATTGCGTATAACACCGAGTTTGTGCGGTTTGATCGTGATTTGAGGAGCGGCAACTACACCGATCAAGACGGCATATCCTCTCCATTCCTAGACCGCAACGTCTCGGGCTTGGCACGCGCTACTGGCGACCGGATGAACCTGGCCCCAGTCATCAGTCTGCCGATGAACGCGAGCTATGGCTTCATCAAGCCATCGCTCAAGTACCAATACACCCAGTACGACCTGGATCTGGACAATCGCGGCAAAACCGATATTGCCAACCAAAATGCTGAAGGCGACCGTCTTCTCGGCACGTACAGCCGTAACCAGAGCCGTGGCGTTCCAATCGCCAGCATCGACAGCGGCTTGTACTTTGATCGCGACACCCAGTGGTTCGGCAAGAACTATCGCCAGACCCTGGAGCCGCGCCTGTACTACCTCTATGTGCCGGAGAAAGACCAGAGCGACATACCGGTCTTCGATACCAGCGAAAGCACCTTCAGCTATTCGTCGCTGTTCCGGGATAACCGCTTCACCGGCTCCGACCGTGTCGGCGATGAGAACAAGTTGTCCCTGGGTGTCACCAACCGCTGGATCGAAGAAAATGGTTTCGAACGCCAGCGCATCAGCGTTGGCCAGGCCTTCTACTTCAAGGACCGCGAGGTTCAACTGCCAGGTATCGATTTCAAGACTCGCGAAGATGCGCACTCCAGCGTTTCCCCTTACGCCCTGGAATACGAATACCGCTGGAACCGCGACTGGCGCACCACCGCCGACTACAACTGGGACCCGGACACCCATAGCCCTCGCTCGGGTAGCGCGATGTTCCACTACCAGCCGGAAGACAACCCGAACAAGGTCATCAACGCCGGTTATCGCTATCGCAATGACCTGGTCCGCTATGACCAGACCACCGGCCGCTGGCAAGTGGGTGGTGGCGACTACGGCACCCCGGGTACACCTGGGTACGTGAAGGACTATTACAAGATCAAGCAGCACGATTTCTCGGTCATCTGGCCGATCGTTCCACAGTGGAACGCGATCAGCCGCTGGCAGTATGACTACAACCGCAATCGTACCCTGGAAGCCTTCGGTGGTTTCGAATACGACAACTGCTGCTGGAAACTGCGCCTGATCAATCGTTACTGGGTTTCCTATGACGAATTCAGTCAGGAAGCTCCGCAAAACGAAAAAGGCGACCACGGCGTCTTCCTCCAAATTGTCCTGAAGGGACTCGGCGGCCTCACCGGCGCCAAGGTAGAGAGCTTCCTCGACAAAGGCATCCAAGGTTATCGTGAACGTGAAGACCAAGCTTTCTGATTGTCTGCGCCCGCTGATGCTGGGCGCGCTGTTCCTGGGTACCGCGGCCAACGCCGCGGTACAGTCCATCGATAAAGTGGTGGCCATTGTCGATAACGACGTGGTCATGCAGAGCCAGTTGGACCAGCGCGTCCATGAAGTGCAGCAAACCATCGCCAAGCGCGGCGGCGGCCTGCCACCGCCGGGCGTGCTGGATCAGCAAGTGCTTGAGCGCCTGATCGTCGAAAACCTGCAATTGCAGATCGGCGAACGCTCCGGTATTCGCATCACTGACGAAGAGCTGAACCAGGCCGTCGGTACCATTGCCCAGCGCAACAACATGACCATCGAGCAGTTCCGCGCCGCGTTGGCGCATGATGGCCTGTCCTACGACGACGCCCGCGACCAGATCCGCCGCGAGATGATCATCAGCCGCGTGCGCCAGCGCCGAGTGGCTGAACGCATCCAGGTTTCCGAGCAGGAAGTGAAGAACTTCCTCGCTTCCGACCTGGGCAAGATGCAGCTTTCCGAAGAGCTGCACCTGGCGAACATCCTGATTCCCACCCCGGAAAGCGCCAACTCCGAAGCGATTCAGAGCGCTTATCGCCAGGCAATGGATGTCTACCAGCAGCTCAAGCAAGGTGCCGACTTCGGTCAAATGGCCGTCGCCCGCTCGGGCAGCGAAAACGCTCTGGAAGGCGGCGACATGGGCTGGCGCAAACCCGCTCAGCTGCCGCCTCCGTTTGACCGCGAACTGAGTGCCATGGCGGTGGGTGACATTACCCAGCCTGCCCGTACTCCCGGCGGCTTCATTATCCTGAAGGTGCTGGAGAAACGTGGTGGCGGCGCGCAGGTGCGTGACGAAGTACATGTTCGCCACATCCTGATCAAACCCAGCGAAATTCGCAGCGAAGCCGAAACCAAGCGTCTGGCGGAGAAGCTCTACGACCGCATCGAAGCAGGCGAGGACTTCGGCGAACTGGCGAAGAGTTTCTCGGAAGACCCGGGATCGGCCCTCAACGGTGGCGATCTGAACTGGGTTGATCCAAACGCGCTGGTCCCCGAGTTCCGCAAGGTCATGGCCGAAACACCACAAGGCCAACTGTCCAAGCCGTTCAAGAGTCCTTATGGCTGGCATGTCCTGGAAGTCCTTGGCCGTCGCGCCACCGACAGCACCACCCAGGCCCGCGAACAGCAGGCAATGACGGTCCTGCGCAATCGCAAGTACGACGAAGAGCTGCAAACCTGGCTGCGCCAGATCCGCGACGAAGCCTACGTAGAAATCAAACTCCCTGGTGCAGACCAGGCAGCGCAGTGAAACCCAAGCGTTTCGCGCTGACGCCCGGCGAGCCTGCCGGCATAGGTCCCGACCTGTGCCTGTTGCTCGCCGCGCAGCCCCAGCCATATCCCCTGATTGCCATCACCAGCCGCAACCTGCTCCTTGAGCGGGCTGCGCAGTTGGGCGTGGCCGTCGACCTGCTTCCAGTGACACCGGATGCCTGGCCGGACACCCCAGCGCCGGCCAACAGCCTGTATGTCTGGGATACGCCCCTGGGCGCCCCGGTCGTCACCGGACAACTGGATAAGGCCAACGCCAGCTTCGTTCTGGAAACCCTGACCCGGGCCGGCCAGGGCTGCCTGGATGGCGCTTTTGCCGGCATGATCACCGCGCCGGTACACAAGGGCGTGATCAACGAATCCGGTATCGCCTTTTCCGGGCACACCGAATTCCTCGCGGACCTGACCCACACCGCACAGGTCGTGATGATGCTCGCTACCCGTGGTCTGCGGGTGGCCCTGGTGACCACCCACTTGCCCTTGCGGGACATTGCCGACGCCATCACCCCGGAGCGCCTGGAGCGTGTCACGCGGATACTGCACGCCGACCTGCAGGAAAAGTTCGGCATCGCCCACCCACGCATCCTGGTCTGCGGGCTCAACCCCCATGCCGGTGAGGGCGGACACCTGGGCCGCGAAGAAATCGACATCATTGAACCTACATTGGAGCGCTTGCGCAGCGAAGGCATGAACCTGCATGGCCCGCTGCCTGCCGACACTCTGTTTACCCCCAAATATCTGGAGCACTGCGACGCGGTGCTGGCGATGTACCATGACCAGGGCCTGCCCGTGCTGAAGTACAAAGGCTTCGGCGCGGCAGTCAACGTGACCCTGGGCCTGCCGATCATCCGCACTTCGGTGGACCACGGCACCGCCCTTGACCTGGCCGGCAGCGGAAAAATCGATACCGGCAGCCTGCAGGTCGCCCTGGAAACCGCCTACCAGATGGCCGAGACCCATTTATGACCGAGCAATACCAACACCGTGCGCGCAAGCGTTTCGGCCAGAACTTCCTGCATGATGCCGGTGTGATCGATCGCATCCTGCGCTCCATCAATGCCAAGCCCGACGACCGCATGCTGGAAATCGGGCCGGGCCAGGGCGCCCTGACCGAGGGTCTGCTCGGTAGCGGCGCGCAACTGGACGTGGTGGAGCTGGACAAGGACCTGGTTCCGATCCTCAATCAGCAATTTGCCGGCAAGAGCAACTTCAACCTGCATCAGGGCGACGCGCTGAAGTTCGACTTCAACAGTCTGAATGCCGCGCCGAACAGCCTGCGGGTCGTGGGTAACCTGCCATACAACATCTCCACGCCATTGATCTTCCACCTGCTGAGCAACGCTGGCCTGATTCGCGACATGCACTTCATGCTGCAAAAGGAAGTGGTCGAACGTCTCGCCGCCGGTCCTGGCGGTGGTGACTGGGGACGCCTCTCGATCATGGTCCAGTACCATTGCCGTGTCGAACACCTGTTCAATGTCGGCCCTGGGGCCTTCAACCCGCCCCCCAAAGTCGACTCGGCCATTGTCCGCCTCGTCCCCCATGCGGTGCTGCCGCACCCGGCCAAGGACCATCGTCTGCTGGAACGCGTCGTACGCGAAGCCTTCAACCAGCGTCGAAAAACCCTGCGCAATACGCTGAAGTTGCTGCTCAGCAGCGCCGAAATCGAGGCCGCGGGCGTCGATGGCAGCCTGCGCCCCGAGCAACTGGATCTGGCGGCCTTCGTGCGCCTGGCCGACAAGCTTAGCGAACAGGCTGCACCAAAAGCCGAAGCCATCTGACGGACAATCGCCGTCTCGGGTAGGATGCCCCTCTGGTTTACTACCCGATACTTGGCCTAGACTGATCCCTTCAGCCACGCCCGCGTCCCGTTTCTAAGGCCCTTTTGCATGTCCGATCCTCGCTATCAGGTCGACGTCAGCGTCACCACCCGCTTCCTGGCAGAACAGTCACAACCCGAACATAACCGTTTCGCCTTCGCCTACACGATCACCGTGCGCAACAACGGCTCGCTGCCGGCCAGGCTGCTGTCGCGGCACTGGGTCATCACCGATGGCGACGGTCATGTCGAAGAGGTGCGTGGCGAGGGTGTGGTCGGCCAGCAACCGCTGATCGACGCCGGCAACAGCCACAGCTACAGCAGCGGCACCGTGATGACGACCCGAGTTGGCACCATGCAGGGTACCTACCAGATGCTGGCCGAAGACGGCAAACGCTTCGATGCCGTCATCAAGCCCTTTCGCCTGGCGGTGCCCGGAGCCTTGCACTGATGGCCACCTATGCGGTCGGCGACCTGCAAGGTTGCCTCAGCCCACTCAAGTGTTTGCTGGAGCGGGTCGCCTTCGACCCGCAGAAAGACACGTTGTGGCTGGTGGGCGATCTGGTCAACCGCGGTCCGCAATCGCTTGAGACGTTGCGCTTCCTCTTCAGCATCCGCCATTCCCTGGTGTGCGTGCTCGGCAATCACGACCTGCACCTGTTGGCCGTCTGGCAAAACATAGAGCGTTTGAAGAAATCCGATACCTTGAAGGAAATCCTCGACGCCCCCGATTGCATCGAATTGTTGGAATGGCTGCGCCAGCAAAAGCTCATGCACTACGACGAACAGCGCAACCTGGCGCTGGTCCACGCCGGCATTCCGCCCCAGTGGTCCCTGCGCAGGGCGCTCAAGTGCGCCGGAGAAGTCGAACAGGCGCTACGCGACGACAACCTGTTCAGTCCCTACCTGGACGGCATGTATGGCAACGATCCAGTCAAATGGGACAACGACCTCACCGGCGTGACCCGCCTTCGGGTCATCACCAATTACTTCACCCGCATGCGCTTCTGCACCCGCGACGGCAAGCTCGACCTCAAGGGCAAGGAAGGCATCGAGACCGCACCACCCGGCTATGCACCCTGGTTCAAGCACAAGGAACGCAAGACCCGTAACCTGAAGATCATTTTCGGTCACTGGGCAGCCCTGCTGGGCCAATGCGACGAGCCAGGACTCTTTGCTCTCGATACCGGCTGCGTGTGGGGCGAAGCGCTGACACTGATGAACATTGATACCGGCGAACGACTGCGTTGCGACTGCGACGAACAAGGTCACGCCAATCCCCATCAACACCCGACCATTGCGTCATCGCCGACCGGCACCGCCGTCTGATCGGCGCCTGGCCTGCTACAGGAGCCCTCCCATGACTGAATTCAAACGTATTCCCCCGGCCCAAGCCCAGGCCCTGCGAGAGCAAGGCGCGGTCGTCGTCGACATCCGCGACCCTGCCACTTTTTCCGCCCTTCATATCAGCGGGTCCAAGCACCTGGATAACCATTCCCTGCATGACTTCATTACCAAGGCCGATCTTGACGCTCCGGTCGTGGTTGTTTGTTATCACGGCAATTCCAGCCAGAGCGCAGCCGCCTATCTGGTCGGCCAGGGCTTCACCGATGTCTATAGCCTGGATGGCGGCTTTGAACTCTGGCGCACGACTTATCCGTCAGAAACGGCGCAAGGCCCTCACGAATAATTTTTTATCCCGCCCCAAACCCGCGTGGACCGCGGGCTTGAGCGATAGCAGACGAACGGTCTGCCATAACTTATTACGCATTCCACCTGTGCCTCTCCGATTCCGAACTATTCTTAGCCTCAGGCCATCCAAAACAGGGGAGAGCCGGTACACCGGCGCGCGGATCATCGGGAGTCAGCTTTCAGGGACCTTCATCCTGGAAGCATTCTGGGGGGATAAACGGCAGCTGGATTCCCAGCGGCTGACCAGCAACGACTGATTGATCCGACACCGGCTCCACGTATCGAGCGAGGTGACGTCATGAGTATTTTTAGCCACTTCCAGCAACGTTTCGAGTCCACGCGGCAGGAGGAATACTCGCTGCAGGAATACCTCGAACTCTGCAAGCAGGACCGCAGTGCCTATGCATCGGCGGCAGAGCGTCTGTTGCTGGCAATCGGAGAACCCGAACTGCTGGATACCTCGACCAACTCGAGGCTCTCGCGGATTTTTTCCAACAAGGTGATCCGCCGCTATCCGGCCTTTGAAGACTTCCACGGGATGGAAGAATGCATCGACCAGATCGTGTCCTATTTCCGCCACGCAGCCCAAGGCCTGGAGGAGAAGAAGCAAATCCTCTATCTGCTTGGCCCGGTGGGTGGCGGTAAATCGTCCCTGGCCGAAAAACTCAAGCAACTGATCGAGAAGGTGCCCTTCTACGCGATCAAGGGCTCACCGGTCTTCGAATCGCCCCTGGGGCTGTTCAACGCCACCGAAGACGGCGCGATCCTCGAAGAAGACTTTGGCATTCCACGCCGCTACCTCAACACCATCATGTCGCCATGGGCCACCAAGCGCCTGGCCGAGTTCGGCGGTGACATCAGCCAGTTCAAGGTGGTCAAGCTCTACCCATCGATCCTCAACCAGATCGGGGTGGCCAAGACGGAACCGGGCGATGAGAACAACCAGGACATTTCGGCCCTGGTGGGCAAGGTCGATATCCGCAAGCTGGAAGAATTCCCGCAGAACGATGCCGATGCCTACAGCTACTCGGGCGCGCTGTGCAGGGCCAACCAGGGCCTGATGGAATTCGTCGAGATGTTCAAGGCGCCCATCAAAGTGCTGCACCCTTTGCTGACCGCAACCCAGGAAGGCAACTACAACAGTACCGAGGGCCTGGGGGCGATTCCATTCAGTGGCATCCTGCTGGCTCACTCGAACGAGTCGGAATGGCACACCTTCCGTAACAACAAGAACAACGAAGCGTTCATCGACCGGATCTACATCGTCAAGGTGCCGTACTGCCTGCGGGTCACCGATGAGGTGAAGATCTACGACAAGCTGCTGTTCAACAGCTCACTGGCCAAGGCCCATTGCGCCCCCGACACCTTGAAGATGCTGGCCCAGTTCACCGTGCTGTCGCGCCTCAAGGAGCCGGAGAACTCCAACATCTATTCGAAGATGCGGGTGTATGACGGAGAAAACCTCAAGGACACCGATCCGAAGGCCAAATCGATCCAGGAATACCGCGACAACGCGGGGGTCGATGAGGGCATGAACGGCCTGTCCACACGGTTCGCGTTCAAGATCCTGTCCAAGGTCTTCAACTTCGACCCCCACGAAATCGCCGCCAACCCGGTTCACCTGTTGTACGTGCTGGAACAGCAGATCGAGCAGGAACAGTTCCAGGCGGAAACCCGTGAGCGGTACCTGCGCTTCCTCAAGGAATACCTGGCCCCGCGTTATATCGAGTTCATTGGCAAGGAGATCCAGACCGCGTACCTGGAGTCCTACAGCGAATATGGCCAGAACATCTTCGACCGCTACGTGCTGTACGCAGACTTCTGGATTCAGGATCAGGAATACCGCGATCCGGAAACCGGGGAAATTCTCAACCGCGTAGCGCTCAACGAGGAGCTGGAAAAAATCGAGAAGCCGGCAGGCATCAGCAATCCGAAGGATTTCCGCAACGAAATCGTCAACTTCGTATTGCGGGCGCGAGCCAACAACAACGGCAAGAACCCCACCTGGCTCAGCTACGAAAAGCTGCGGGTGGTTATCGAGAAGAAAATGTTCTCCAACACCGAGGACCTGTTGCCGGTCATCAGCTTCAACGCCAAGGCCAGCAAGGAGGACCAGCAAAAACACAACGACTTCGTCACACGCATGGTCGAACGTGGCTACACCGACAAACAGGTACGGCTGCTTTCCGAGTGGTATCTGCGGGTCCGGAAATCGCAGTGAGGCAGTGAAGCGACAAGCAGCAAGCCATGGGCTACAAGGGCGCTCACCGTCCTTGTGCTCACGGCTTGCAGCTTGAAGCTGGGAACTTGAAGCTGCCCCGGAGGGCTCCCCATGAGCTATGTGATCGACCGACGCCTCAATGGCAAGAACAAGAGCACGGTGAACCGCCAGCGATTCCTGCGGCGATACCGTGACCACATCAAGAAGGCCGTGGAAGAAGCGGTCAGCCGCCGTTCCATTACCGACATGGAACATGGCGAACAGATCAGCATTCCCGGCCGCGACATCGACGAGCCGGTGCTGCACCATGGCCGCGGCGGCAAACAGACCGTCGTGCACCCCGGCAACAAGGAATTCACCAGCGGCGAGCACATCCCTCGCCCGCCGGGCGGAGGCGGTGGCAAGGGGCCCGGCAAGGCCGGTAACTCCGGCGAGGGCATGGACGAGTTCGTGTTCCAGATTACCCAGGAAGAATTCCTGGAGTTCATGTTCGAAGACCTGGAGCTGCCAAACCTGGTCAAACGCAACCTGACCGGCACCGATACCTTCAAGACCGTGCGCGCCGGCATCAGCAATGAAGGCAATCCATCTCGGATCAATATCATCCGCACGCTCCGGTCAGCCCACGCCCGGCGCATCGCCCTGTCGGGCAGCAGCCGGGCGAAACTGCGCGAGGTCAAGGAAGAGCTGTCTCGACTGAAGCGCGAGGAACCTGACAATTTCGGCGACATTCAGGATCTGGAAGCGGAAATAGAGAAACTCAGCGCCCGTATCCACCGGGTTCCGTTCCTCGACACCTTCGACCTCAAGTACAACTTGTTGGTCAAACAGCCAAACCCCAGCTCCAAGGCCGTGATGTTCTGCCTGATGGACGTTTCAGGCTCCATGACCCAAGCCACCAAGGATATCGCCAAGCGATTCTTCATCCTGCTGTATCTGTTTCTCAAGCGGAACTACGACAAGATCGATGTGGTGTTCATCCGCCATCACACCAGCGCCAGGGAAGTGGATGAAGAAGAGTTCTTCTACTCCAGGGAAACCGGCGGCACCATCGTCTCCAGCGCCTTGAAACTGATGCAGGAAATCATGGCCGAGCGTTATCCGGCCAATGAATGGAACATCTATGCAGCCCAGGCGTCCGACGGGGACAACTGGAACGACGACTCACCGATCTGCCGTGACATCCTGATCAACCAGATCATGCCGTTCGTCCAGTACTACACTTATGTGGAGATTACGCCACGGGAACATCAGGCCCTGTGGTATGAATACGAACGCATCGCCGAAGCCTTTTCCGACACGTTTGCGCAACAGCAACTGGTCTCGGCCGGGGATATCTACCCGGTCTTCCGTGAACTCTTCCAGCGCAGGTTAGTGACATGACCGCCAAAAAAGAGCAGAAGCGCCAACCCATCTCCACCGGCTCCGAATGGACGTTCGAGCTTATCCAGGCCTACGACCGCGAAATCAGCCGTATCGCGGATCGTTATGCCCTCGACACCTACCCCAACCAGATCGAGGTGATCACCGCCGAGCAAATGATGGACGCCTACGCGTCGGTCGGCATGCCGCTGGGTTATCACCACTGGTCCTATGGCAAGCACTTCCTCAGCACTGAAAAGTCCTACAGTCGCGGTCAGATGGGACTGGCTTATGAGATCGTGATCAATTCCGACCCCTGCATCGCCTATCTGATGGAAGAAAACACCATTTGCATGCAGGCACTGGTGGTGGCGCACGCGTGCTATGGCCATAACAGTTTCTTCAAGGGCAACTACCTGTTCCGCACCTGGACCGACGCCAGTTCGATCATCGATTACCTGGTATTCGCCAAGCAGTACATCATGCAATGCGAGGAGCGCCACGGCATCGATGCCGTGGAAGATCTCCTGGACTCCTGCCATGCCCTGATGAACTACGGAGTGGATCGCTACAAAAGGCCCTATCCGATTTCCGCGGAAGAAGAGCGCCGGCGCCAGAAAGACCGGGAAGAACACCTGCAAAAGCAGATCAATGACCTGTGGCGCACCATCCCCAAGGGTGCCGACAAGTACAGTGAGAAGGACAACGCACGGTTCCCCGCCGAACCCCAGGAAAACATTCTCTATTTCATTGAAAAACACGCTCCGCTGCTGGAACCGTGGCAACGGGAAATCGTGCGCATCGTGCGCAAGATTGCCCAGTATTTCTACCCGCAACGCCAGACCCAGGTCATGAACGAGGGGTGGGCCACGTTCTGGCATTACACCTTGATGAACGACCTGTATGACGAAGGCCTGGTCACCGACGGTTTCATGATGGAGTTCCTGACGTCCCACACCAGCGTGGTGTTCCAACCCGGATTCGACAGCCCTTATTACAGCGGCATCAACCCTTATGCACTGGGTTTTGCCATGTACCGCGACATACGGCGCATGTGCGAAAACCCCACCGAAGAGGACCGCCGCTGGTTTCCGGAAATTGCCGGCTCGGATTGGTTGTCCACGATCAAGTTCGCCATGAGCAGCTTCAAGGACGAGAGTTTTATCCTGCAATACCTCTCGCCCAAAGTGATCCGCGACCTGAAATTGTTCAGCATCCTCGATGACGACCAGAAGGACGACTTGCTGGTGCCCGCCATCCACGATGAAAGCGGTTACCGCACCATCCGCGAAACCCTGGCCGCGCAATACAACCTGGGCAATCGCGAGCCTAACGTACAGATCTACAGCATCGACCGCCGGGGGGATCGCTCGCTGACCTTGCGTCACCAGGCGCACAACCGTAAACCGCTGGGCGACTCCACGGATGAAGTACTCAAGCACTTGCATCGCCTGTGGGGCTTCGACATCCACCTGGAAACCCTGCAGGGCGACCAGGTCATGAAAACCCACCATGTCCCCCCCAGAAACGAACAGACTGAAGGCGATTACGGCCGCCTGGACCTGGCCGTCATCCATCTTTGATCCCGTTTTCGCCTCCGTTGGCCCGACGCAAAGGTTATCCTGTCGGATCAACGGAGGTTTTTTATGCAGATCTATAAAGTCGGCGGCGCCGTTCGCGATCGCTTGCTGGGCATCCCCGTCGCCGACATCGACCGGGTCGTGGTGGGCGCCACCGCCGAGGAAATGCTCGCCAAAGGGTTTCGCCCCGTGGGTGCTGACTTTCCCGTGTTTCTCGACCCGCGCACGGGCGAGGAATACGCCCTCGCCCGCACGGAACGCAAAAGCGGCCGGGGTTACGGCGGCTTCGTGTTTCATGCCAGCCCTGAAGTCACCCTTGAGGAAGACCTGGTTCGCAGGGACCTGACGATCAATGCCATGGCGGAAGATGATCATGGCAACCTCACCGACCCCTACCACGGCCAGCGCGACCTCGAAGCCCGCCTGCTGCGCCACGTTTCTCCGGCGTTTGCCGAAGATCCGCTCCGAGTCCTGCGGGTTGCCCGCTTTGCCGCCCGTTATGCTCCGCTGGGTTTCAAGGTTGCGGACGAGACTCTGGAGCTGATGCGCCGGCTCAGCGATTCTGGCGAACTGGAAGCCTTGACCGCCGAGCGCAGCTGGAAGGAAATTTCCCGCGCCCTCATGGAAAACCAGCCACAGGTGTTCATCCAGGTCCTCCGCGACTGCGATGCCCTGAAGGTCCTGATGCCTGAGGTCGATGCGCTATTCGGCGTGCCGCAACCCGAAGCCCATCACCCGGAAATCGATACCGGCGTACACACCCTGAGCGTGCTGGAACAGGCCGCCCTGCATCAACAACCGCTGACAGTCCGCTGGGCCTGCCTGTTGCATGATCTCGGCAAAGCCCTGACACCCGAGCAGGATTGGCCGCGACACATCGCCCATGAGCACAAGGGATTGAAACCGATCAAGGCGGTTAACGAACGCTTCAAGGTGCCACGGGACTGCCAGGAATTGGCGCTATTGGTTGGGCAATATCACACCCATGGCCATCGTGCGCTCGAATTGAAAGCGTCCACCTTGCTCGAATTGCTACAAAGCTTTGATGTGTACCGCCGCCCCCAGCGCTTCGAAGAGTTTATCGCAGCCTGCGAAATGGATGCCCGAGGCCGTAAAGGCTTGGAAAATCGAAGTTATCCACAAGCGGATTATCTGCGCGGCGCGGCAGCGGTGGCGCGCGGGGTGGCGGTGCAGCCATTGCTGGAGAAAGGCTTCAAAGGGCCTGAACTGGGGGAGGCGATCAAGCGCGAGCGGCTCAGGGCTTTGAAAGCGTACAAGGAGGGAGCGAACTGACAGGGCTTCATGCCCGCTTGCACATTCAACGGACGAGTGACCGCCATCGCGAGCAGGCTCGCCCCCACAGTGTCGGTATCGGATACCTCTGTGGGAGCGAGCCTGCTCGCGATGGCGTCAGGAAATTCGCAACAGGTCCGAAGACGTCAGCTGCTCGCCCCGCCATTCAAAAGCCACCGGCGCCAGGACCTGATCAATCTGCGATTCGTCCCACAACGTGGCAAAACTTTTACCTACGCTTGGGTGAACGCGATCCGGCGCAATCAACGACAATGGCCACAAGACAAAGGCATTTTTCAGAATTTCCGCTCGCGGCAGAATCAGACCATCGAAATTGCCGACCTGCTCGCCATACAACAACACGTCGATGTCCAGCGGCAGCCCCTTGCGGTCCGGTGCATAACGACCATTGTCCGCCTCGATGCACTTGAGACGACGATCCAGCTCCATCAACGGCAGGTCCGTGAAGGCCGACACGACGAAATTGAAGAAAGGCCCACTCTTGATGCCCACCGGCTGGCTCTCGAACACCGCCGAACAGCGCATGTCCACCAGAAACGCCGCAAGGGCTTCAAGCCCCGCGCACAAATGGGTTTCGCGCTCGATATTGCTGCCGAGCCCGAGAAAAACCTGTGTCAGCGACATCCGCGCTCGATCTCCACACCCACTCCGCTGGCCGCCGGAACCGCGCCAGGCTTGGTTACTTTCAGACGCAACCAGGTAATCTTGAACTCATCCATCAGTTCCTGGGCCAGCCGCTCGGCGAAAGTCTCGACCAACTCGAACCGGGCCTGCTCGGCAAATGCCTGGATGCGCGATGTGACACTGGCGTAGTCGAGCGCCAGACTCAGGTCATCGCCTGCAGCGGCCGGGCGATTATCCCAAGCGAAACGCAGATCCAGCCGCAGGCACTGTCGGATGTCTCGCTCCCAGTCGTAGGCACCGATTACCGTGTCGACTTCCAGGCCCTCGATAAACACTCTGTCCAAGCACTCTTCTCCGCAGCACGACAAGGGCGCAATGCGCCGTTAGAATCAGGGCATCCTCGCCCGGAATAGTTAGCATGTTTTGGTTACTGGCGATCCTCGCCTACCTGCTCGGCTCGCTGTCCTTCGCCATTGTGCTCAGCCGCCTGACGGGTCACCCCGACCCGCGAATGAGTGGTTCAGGCAATGCCGGCGCCACCAACATGCTGCGCCTGGCCGGACGCAAACTCGCCGTCCTGACCTTGCTTGGCGACCTCTGCAAAGGCCTTGTGCCAGTCCTGATCGCCAGCCTTGCAGGGCTTTCCTTGCAGCAACAGGCCTGGATCGGTGTCTGCGCGGTCATCGGTCATCTGTTCCCGCTGTACTTCCGCTTTCGGGGCGGCAAGGGTGTCGCCACCGCCGCCGGCATGCTGCTGGGCCTGTATCCGCCCGCCGCACTGCTGGCCGTCTCGGCCTGGCTGCTGATGTTCTACCTGACCCGCACCAGCTCATTGGCTGCACTGATCGCCACTCCGCTGACCCTGCCGTTGCTGGCCTGGCAGGAACCCGAGGCCTTGCTGCCAATGACCGCACTGGTGGCGCTGATCGTCTGGCGTCACCGGGGCAATCTACGCGACCTGTTCGCCGGGCGCGAACGGCATTTTTAAATACTTCACAACGGCGACAGCTGCTCCATGGGCCAGCGCGCCTGCACACTGATCGCCAGGCTTTCCTGTTGGCCGGCCTGCAGGCGCTGACAGCCGGCAAAGGCGATCATCGCGCCGTTATCGGTGCAGAATTGCGGCCGGGCGTAATAAACATCGCCTTTCATGTCGCCAAGCATTTTTTCCAGCGACACCCGCAGGGCCTTGTTCGCGCTCACGCCGCCGGCGATGACCAGGCGCTTGAGCCCGGCCTGTTTCAAGGCGCGCTTGCATTTGATGGTCAAAGTCTCCACCACGGCCTGCTGGAACGCCAGCGAGATGTCGCAACGGGCTTGCTCATGGTCGCCCCCGGCGCTGACGCACTGTTGCCAGGTGTTCAGGGCGAAGGTCTTCAAGCCACTGAAACTGAAATCCAGCCCCGGGCGGTCGCACATCGGCCGGGGAAACAGGAAGCGCCCCTCAACCCCTTGAGTCGCTAGCCGTGCGATTTCCGGTCCACCCGGATAATTGAGGCCCATCATCTTTGCGGTTTTGTCAAAAGCTTCGCCAGCCGCGTCGTCCAGGCTTTCCCCCATCAGCGCGTATTGACCGATACCGTCGACCCGGACCAGTTGCGTATGGCCGCCGGAAACCAACAAAGCGACGAACGGAAACTCCGGCGGCTGCGGCTCCAGCATGGGCGCCAGCAGATGGCCTTCCATGTGATGCACGCCCAAGGCGGGTATGCCCCAGGCAAAAGCCAACGCCTGGGCACAGGAAGCCCCGACCAACAACGCCCCCACCAGGCCCGGCCCGGCGGTGTAGGCAACGGCATCGATCTCGGTCGGCACACAGTCGGCTTCGGCTAGGACCTGACGTATCAGGGGCAGCATGCGCTTGACGTGATCGCGGGACGCAAGCTCGGGCACCACGCCGCCGTAGGCGCGGTGCAGGTCGATCTGACTGAACAGCGCATCGGCCAGCAGGCCGCGTTCACTGTCGTAAAGCGCGACGCCGGTTTCGTCGCAGGAAGTTTCTAATCCCAGTACTAGCATGGGTTTGCGCCTTGTGGAGGCTGAATTCGAAGGCGCGCATAATAGTCGCCACGTTGTGCCCCGACCAGCGGTTTTCGATCAGAGGCTTTGCATTCCTGGCGTTGAGGGGTTAACATCCGCAACCCTTAAAAACCGACGTCTTCAAGTGCTCTTTTGCCGCGAGGATGTTGACCCCGGTAATGAATGAAGGTAGCTCTGGATGCCAGCCGTCAAAGTAAAAGAGAACGAACCCTTCGACGTAGCTCTGCGTCGTTTCAAGCGCTCCTGCGAAAAAGCCGGTGTTCTGGCTGAAGTTCGTAGCCGCGAATTCTACGAGAAGCCGACTTCCGAGCGTAAGCGCAAAGCAGCAGCCGCTGTTAAGCGTCACGCCAAGAAAGTTCAGCGCGAACAGCGCCGCGCCGTACGTCTGTACTAATACACAGACGTTCGTAGCAAGCTTCTGCCAAGCCCGGCCTTCAAGCCGGGCTTATGGCATTTGCGGAATAACGCTTGATGCTTCACTGTCAAAGCCGCAGACGCGACCGAGACAACTGCTTCATCACGTCAGACCTGGCTCTTTTGCCAGCGGTGCACGTCTCTTCTGACGAGCCTTCCAAGGCTACTGACGAGCACACCCTGATTCCTCTAACGACGATCAGCCCATGGCACCTGCTTGCGTGCCCGCTCGATGAGCTATCCGAGGCCTGACCGGCCGTTACCGGATTCAGCGCAACATATTCAAACAGTCGAATACTGATGGTAATTAACGTCAGTGGATTATCGGCAGATACACTTCCCGACAGCAATGATGCAGACAACCCGGTCGAGCCACCGTTTACAGTGTCTCAAAACCAGGACCCGGTTACGCCTGCTGATTCCGGGCCCCTATTTCGCGCAGTGATGATGAGAACGCCATGGCCGGGCTGATTCCCCAGAGCTTTATTGACGACCTCCTGAACCGCACCGACATCGTCGATGTGGTCAGCTCTCGCTTGCAAATGAAAAAGGCCGGCAAGAACTACACCGCCTGCTGTCCGTTCCACAAGGAAAAAACCCCCTCCTTCAGCGTCAGCCCCGACAAGCAGTTCTATTACTGCTTTGGCTGTGGCGCTGGCGGCAATGCCCTCGGTTTCATCATGGACCACGACAACCTGGATTTCCCCCAGGCCGTCGAAGAACTGGCCAAAGCCGCCGGCATGGAAATTCCTCGCGAGGAAAGCGGTCGGGCGCACAAGCCGCGCCAACCCACCGACTCGCCGCTCTATCCGCTGCTGACCGCGGCGGCTGATTTTTATCGCCAGGCCCTGAAAAGCCATCCGGCCCGCAAGGCCGCGGTGGATTACCTCAAGGGCCGCGGCCTGACCGGCGAAATCGCCCGGGACTTCGGCCTCGGCTTCGCCCCGCCGGGCTGGGACAATCTGTACAAGCACTTGAGCAGCGACACGCTGCAGCAGCGCGCCATGATCGACGCCGGCCTACTGATCGAGAACGCCGAAACCGGCAAGCGCTATGACCGCTTCCGCGACCGGGTAATGTTCCCGATCCGTGATACGCGCGGGCGAATCATTGCCTTCGGCGGCCGGGTATTGGGCGACGACAAGCCCAAGTATTTGAATTCACCGGAAACACCGGTGTTCCATAAGGGCCAAGAACTGTACGGCTTGTACGAAGCCCGCAAGAACAACCGCAACCTCGACGAAATCATCGTCGTCGAAGGTTACATGGACGTCATTGCTCTCGCCCAACAGGGCCTGCGCAACGCCGTTGCGACGCTGGGCACGGCCACCAGCGAAGAGCACATGAAGCGGCTTTTCCGTGTCGTGCCCAGTGTGCTGTTCTGTTTCGACGGCGACCAGGCCGGCCGCAATGCCGCCTGGCGCGCACTGGAAGCCACGCTGCCATGCCTGCAGGATGGCCGACGGGCACGCTTTCTGTTCCTGCCGGAAGGCGAGGACCCGGATACCCTGGTGCGCTCAGAAGGCACCGATGCGTTCCGCGCGCGGATCAATCAACATGCGCAGCCATTGGCCGATTATTTTTTCCAGCAGTTGACCGAAGAGGCCGACCCGCGCTCCCTCGAAGGCAAGGCCCACATGGTCACCCTCGCGGCACCGCTGATCGACAAGGTACCCGGCGCCAACCTGCGCACACTGATGCGCCAGCGCCTGACCGAAATCACCGGGCTCAACAGCGAAGCGGTCAGCCAACTGGCCCATAGCACCCCTGCGGAGGCACCACCGGCGTACGACCCGGGCATCGACTACGACGCGATGCCGGATTTCGCCGACTACCATCATCCGCAGCAGGACTATGGGCCGCAGCAGGAATGGACACCGAAAAAAGCCGGTAGCGGCGGCAAGAAATGGGACAAGAAACCCTGGGACAAGAACGGCAAGCGCGGCGATCGCGACCAACCACGTGCCCCACGCGTGCCGGTAGGCGTCGAAGCACCAACTCTGATTGCTCTTCGCACGCTCATTCATCACCCGCAGATGGCTAGCAAGGTCGAAACTGCTGATCATTTCGCAAATGAGAGCAATACCTATGCCCAGCTACTGGTGGCACTGGTCGAGGCCGTGCAGAAAAATCCTAAGCTAAGCTCCATTCAGCTCATGGCTCGCTGGCACGGAACCGATCAGGGGCGCCTGCTTAAGGCGTTAGCAGAAAAAGAGTGGTTGATTGCAAATGACAATCTTGAACAACAGTTTTTAGACACCATTACTAGGTTATCCGCGGGTCAACACGCACAGAACCTGGAAGACCTCATCAGGAAAGCAAGACAGCCGGGGCTGACCGCGGAGGACGCCAGCCAGATAGCAAATGAGATGCGTGAACTATTAAAACGCAATGTCTCCACATCAAACCCGACCTCAACTGGCGCGTGAGGTCACAGCTCAGGTATAATCCTCGGCTTGTTTTTTGCCCGCCAAGACCTTCAGTGGATAGGGTGTTATGTCCGGAAAAGCGCAACAGCAGTCTCGTATCAAAGAGTTGATCCTATTGGGTCGTGAGCAGGGCTACCTGACTTACGCGGAGGTCAACGACCACCTGCCGGAGGATATTTCAGATCCGGAACAGGTGGAAGACATCATCCGCATGATCAACGACATGGGGATCAACGTATTCGAGGTTGCGCCAGATAAGGATGCCCTTATGCTGGCCGACGCCGATACCGACGAGGCGGCCGCTGAAGAAGCGGCCGCAGCGCTGGCGGCTGTCGAGACCGACATTGGTCGCACCACCGACCCTGTGCGCATGTACATGCGTGAAATGGGTACGGTAGAGCTTCTCACGCGTGAAGGCGAAATCGAAATCGCCAAGCGTATTGAAGAAGGCATCCGTGAAGTGATGGGCGCAATCGCGCACTTCCCTGGCACGGTCGACCATATTCTCTCCGAGTACACTCGCGTCACCACCGAGGGTGGCCGCCTGTCCGACGTCCTGAGTGGCTACATCGACCCGGACGACGGCACCACGCCGCCTGCCGCCGAAGTGCCGCCGCCAATCGACGCCAAAGCCGAGAAGGCCGACGACGACAGCGATGACGACGACGCAGAAGCCAGCGATGACGAAGAAGAAGCCGAAAGCGGCCCTGATCCGATCGTCGCCGCACAGCGCTTCGGCGCTGTAGCCGAGCAGATGGAAATCACCCGCAAGGCGCTGAAAAAGCACGGTCGCGACAACAAGCAGGCGATTGCCGAGCTGTTGGCCCTGGCCGAGTTGTTCATGCCGATCAAGCTGGTGCCCAAGCAATTCGAAGGCCTGGTCGAGCGCGTTCGCAGCGCCCTGGATCGTCTGCGTCAGCAAGAGCGCGCGATCATGCAACTGTGCGTGCGTGATGCCCGCATGCCACGTGCCGACTTCCTGCGTCAGTTCCCCGGTAACGAAGTCGACGAAAGCTGGACCGATGCATTGGCCAAAGGCAAGACCAAATACGCCGAAGCCATTGCCCGCCTGCAACCGGACATCGTTCGTTGCCAGCAGAAGCTGAGCGCGCTGGAGACCGAAACGGGCCTGAGCATCGCCGAGATCAAGGACATCAACCGTCGCATGTCGATCGGTGAGGCCAAGGCCCGCCGCGCGAAGAAAGAGATGGTCGAAGCGAACTTGCGTCTGGTGATCTCGATTGCCAAGAAGTACACCAACCGCGGCCTGCAATTCCTCGACCTGATCCAGGAAGGCAACATCGGCCTGATGAAAGCGGTGGACAAGTTCGAATACCGTCGCGGCTATAAGTTCTCGACCTATGCCACCTGGTGGATCCGCCAGGCGATCACCCGTTCGATCGCCGACCAGGCCCGCACCATCCGTATCCCGGTGCACATGATCGAGACCATCAACAAGCTCAACCGTATTTCCCGGCAGATGTTGCAGGAAATGGGTCGCGAACCGACTCCGGAAGAGCTGGGCGAACGCATGGAAATGCCTGAGGACAAGATCCGCAAGGTATTGAAGATCGCCAAAGAGCCGATCTCCATGGAAACGCCGATCGGTGATGATGAAGACTCCCATCTGGGTGACTTCATCGAAGACTCCACGATGCAGTCGCCGATCGATGTCGCCACCGTCGAGAGCCTCAAGGAAGCGACCCGTGAAGTACTCTCCGGCCTCACAGCCCGTGAAGCCAAGGTACTGCGCATGCGTTTCGGCATCGATATGAATACCGACCACACCCTCGAGGAAGTCGGTAAGCAGTTTGACGTGACGCGCGAGCGGATTCGTCAGATCGAAGCCAAGGCGTTGCGCAAACTGCGCCACCCGACACGAAGCGAGCATCTGCGCTCCTTCCTCGACGAGTGACCTTCAAAACCCCCGGCCCTGCCGGGGGTTTTGCCATATGCAGATAAAATCCCCTTCGCTACATCCCCCCCGCCCCATTGCCCGTCTACACTCGAAACATCCTCCCTATGCCATAACGAGACCGTGATGCCCAGACTGACGGCCCTGCTCCTGCTGTCACTGATGACCTGGACCGCAACGGCTGGCGCATTGATGCTCACTGACGAAGAGCGCCGCTGGCTCAAGGACCACCCCGACCTGCGTCTGGGCGTCGATGCCTCATGGCCTCCGTTTGAATTTCGTGACGACCAAGGCCGCTATCAAGGCCTGGCCGCCGATTACGTCGAGGTCATCCGTGAGCGACTGGCTGTCACGCTCACGCCCGTCGAACCTGCCAGTTGGACTGCCCTGCTGGAACAGGTCGCACAAGGCAAGATCGATCTGCTGCCGGGCATCATGTCCACTCCCGAACGCCAGAACTTCCTGGCATTTACGCGCCCTTACCTGGACTTTCCGATTGTCATCCTGGCCCATCGAGGCGGAGCCCAGCCTCACAATCTCAAGGACCTGTACGGGTTGAAAATTGCTGTGGTGGAGAACTATGCGCCCCATGAACTGCTGCGCAATCATCACCCCGACCTGAATCTGGTGGCGCTGCCCAACGTCAGTTCAGCCCTGCAAGCCCTGGCGACCGATGAAGTGGATGCCGTGGTAGGCGACCTTGCCTCCAGTGTCTGGAGTCTGCGCCAGCTCAAACTCGAAGGCCTGTACGTCAGCGGGGAAACGCCGTATCGCTACCAGTTGGCAATGGCCGTCCCTCGCGAGAACAAAATACTGGTGGGCATCCTGGACAAGGTCATCGCCGACATGAGCCCGGCCGAGGTCACTGAAATCCAGGAGAAGTGGGTCGGCAATGTCCGCGACCACCGACAGCTCTGGTCCGACCTGCTGCTTTATGGCCTACCCGGGATGCTGCTCTTGATGGCTATCCTGGTGGCAGTGATTCGTGTCAACCGCCGCCTCAGTTCGGAGATCACCCGTCGAGTCGACCTGGAGCAGGAACTGCGCAGCAGCGAATACCACTATCGCGGACTGGTGGAAAGCCTCTCGGCGATCGCCTGGGAAGCCAAGGTCAGCGACTTCACCTATACCTATGTGTCGCCCCACGCCGAAGACTTGCTCGGCTATCCCCTCTCCCATTGGCTGATCCCAGGCTTCTGGCGCAACATCATTCATCCGGCCGATCTGATCCGCGCCCAGACCTACTGCGATAATGAAGTGCTCGCCGGACGCGACCATTGCATCGATTACCGGGTCATCACCGCCGATGGCCGCTGCCTGTGGGTACGCGACATTGTCAGCCTGATCGAACATGGCCACGAGCCGGTGATGCGCGGGCTGATGATCGACATCAGCGAAGCCAAGCGCACCGAGGAAGCGCTGCGACTCTCCGAGCAGAAATTCGCCTCGGTGTTCCGTCAGTGCCCAGACATTCTGGTGATTGCGCGCCTGCTGGACGGCTGCTTGCTGGAGGTCAACAAAACCTTCGAAGAGCAGATTGGCCTGAGCGCCGACGAGGTGGTGGGCCAAACCGCGACCGAGCTGAACATCTGGGGTATCCAGGGCGTTGGCCCGAGCCTGCTGCAGCGCTTGCAGGCGGGGAGTATCCGCAACCTGGAGATGCCTTTTCGCCGCAGCAACGGCCAAGTGTTCACCGGGCTGATATCCGCCGAACCCTTCGACCTCGACACCACGCCAGCCCTGGTCGTAGTGGTGCGGGACATCAGTCAACTCAAGAAAACCCAACAACAACTGCAAACCTCCGAAGAGAAGTTCGCCAAGGCGTTCCACGCTTCGCCTGACGGCTTGCTGTTGTCCCGACAAAGCGACGGCCTGCTGATTGAGGTCAATGAAGGCTTCAGCCGCATTACCGGATTCAACAGCGCCCTGTCGGTGGACCGCTCCACCCTGGACCTGGGGATCTGGGTCAACCTCAACGAGCGTAAGCAGATGCTCGACCTGCTGCAGCGTGACGGCTACGTCAAGGACTTCAGCTGCCATATCCGGCGCAACGACGGGCAGATACGACTCTGCGAAGTCTCCAGCCGCCCGTTACCCATCGGCAATGAAGACTGCATGCTGACCATCGCCCGAGACATCACCGAACGCCATCTGATGCAGGAAAAACTGCAACAGGCCGCCACCGTGTTCGAAAGCACGGCCGAAGGCGTTCTGATCACCGATACACAACAGCACATCAGCGCCGTGAACCGCGCCTTCAGTGAAATCACCGGCTATAGCGAAACCGAAGCCTTGGGCCATACGCCACGGCTGCTGGCCTCCGGCTTGCACGACAGCGCATTCTACGCCGCGATGTGGCACCAGTTGACGGCAGAGGGACATTGGCAGGGAGAGATCTCCAATCGCCGCAAGAACGGCGAGCTGTACCCCAGTTGGCTGACCATCAGCGCGGTGCGCAATCGTGATCAGCAGGTCACCCATTTCGTCGCCGTCTTCGCCGATATCTCCAGCCTCAAACACGCCCAGGCCAAGCTCGACTACCAGGCTCACCACGACCCGCTCACTGGTCTGCCCAACCGCACGCTGTTCGAAAGCCGCTTGCTGACGGCCCTCAACAACCAGCAGGAAAACGGTGGGCAGGGCGCGGTGCTGTTCCTGGACCTTGACCGCTTCAAGCACATCAACGACAGCCTGGGACATCCGGTCGGCGACCTGCTGCTCAAGGGCATCGCCGTGCGCCTGCGGGAGCAACTGCGTGATATCGATACCGTGGCGCGGCTGGGCGGTGACGAGTTCATCATCCTGCTGCCGGGCCTGCAGCAGCCCAGCGATGCCGAGCATATAGCCCTGAAGCTGCTGAACTGTTTCGCCGCGCCGTTTCAGGCCGGCGAACACGAGTTCTTCATCAGCGCCAGCATCGGCACCAGCCTCTACCCCCAGGATGGCTGCGACGTCGCCACACTGGTCAAGAACGCCGATGCCGCGATGTACCGCTCCAAGGCCAAGGGCCGCAACCGCGTGGAAAGCTACACCCGCGACCTCACCGCCCAGGCCAGCGAGCGCGTGGCCATGGAGTACGAACTGCGCAGGGCAATTGAACGTAACGAGCTGTCACTGTCCTTCCAACCGAAAATCAGCCTCGCCGATAACCGACTGGTGGGCGCCGAAGCCTTGGTTCGTTGGACCCACCCGACGTTTGGCGAGGTGCCACCGGAACACTTCATTCCCCTGGCGGAAGAAAACGGCATGATCCTGCAGATCGGCGACTGGGTCCTGGAGCGCGCCTGCCGACAGCTGTACGAGTGGAACAGTGCCTACGAAAGCCTCGGCCCACTGTCGGTCAACCTGGCCGGAGCGCAACTGCGCCAACCGAACCTGCTGATACGTATCGAACAACTCCTGAGAGAGAACCACCTGAAGCCCGGTTTACTGCAACTGGAAATTACCGAAAACTTCATCATGAGCCAGGCCGAAGAAGCCCTGACGGTGCTGCATCAACTCAAGAAGCTCGGTGTCCAACTGGCCATCGACGACTTCGGCACCGGCTACTCCTCCCTGAGCTACCTCAAGCGCCTGCCGCTGGACATTCTCAAGATCGACCAATCCTTCGTCCGCGGCCTGCCCGACGACCCCCACGATGCAGCTATCGTGCGGGCAATCATTGCCCTGGGCCGCAGCATGCAATTCACCATCATCGCCGAGGGCGTCGAAACCCTGGCCCAGCAGCAATTCCTGGCCGAAGAAGGCTGCGAACAGATCCAGGGCTATATTGTCAGCCTGCCCCTGGGCGCCGACGAATTCGCCGCGACGTTTCTGCGTATGACCGTATCGGATTTTTCGGATAGCACAGCTGAGAAACCGTCGCTATAATCCGCGGCCTACTGAGGGCCTATAGCTCAGTCGGTTAGAGCAGAGGACTCATAATCCTTTGGTCCACGGTTCGAGTCCGTGTGGGCCCACCAACTTGAAAGCCGCGCATTGCGCGGCTTTCATCGTTTCAGATAGCTGAAAATCGCCATCTCCTCACCTTGCAAAACGCAGTTCCGTCTAAGGTCCGTCCAATTTAATTTGGACATCCCCATAGACAAAATCAGCCAAAGGTTTTCATAAAAGGCTCAGCACAGCGGCGGATCGCAGCCACCACATCAGGCGCCTGCTCACAAAGCTCAGTCGAGCGGGCCAGCACACGCTCCAATGCCTGTAATTGATTGCGGATTATCGTTTCCGGCTCGGCGATGTCACATACCTGAGCGAAGTCCAGCACGCCTTGTCGGGAAGCAAATAAGGACTTGTTTCCAACCAGATCAAGTGCCAAAACGTCCGCAGGAATGTACGCCGTTGTATTAACAATATCGTAGGCCGGAGCCAAGCGTGCGTCGCGCTGGGTTGGCTCGGAGTACAACAGTCCGAAGTTTTTCAGGTGGGCGTCACCATTACCAACGATACAGCTCAAGGTTACGATGGCAAATAGTTGCGCCAGTGAATCTTCTATATGCTCCGAAGGGCAGAACAGGCGTATAGCCTTGGCAATAGCAGAATAGCTCTTGCTATATTTTTGCTCGGCAGGAAGCCCCATCAGTACTGCCATATCCTCAAAACCCACGGGATTGAGCTGCTCGTCCCGGTCAAAACGGCGCATGACAAACAGTTTGGCATTATCGGAAAGGTAAAACTCTGGAACAGGAATTCCCGCTTCTCTGGCCACGGACATGCACAGGAATTCGTTGATTGCCAATCCGGGAAATTCATCACGACCGCTTTTGATGATCAGATCAGAGGTCTTCGAGGTGAAACGCTGTGTGGCGCTAGCCTGACGCTCTGGAACCAGGACTTTTGGCTGCACACCCGATATCCCAGCACGCAAGATGTAACGATCGACCAAATCGACGAAGATGTCCTCCGCACCATCCCAAGCCAGGATTTCCTCCAGCTTTTCTCCGGGAAACTCTTGACGTCGCAAGAGCGCATCAACGTTCGCAGAGGTGATTGCTACACGCCCGATAGGCGAGCTGCTGCCAGACAAGGCCAGCAGCAACATGGGATCGACGTTTGCCACTTTAGCCAAGCGATTGCGCAACTGCTCCAGGACGTAACCCTCCGGCAAGTTCATCTGGAAGATTGGGTGCAGGTCCCGATGACGGTACTCATCCAGACGTACTGGCATCAACAAGCTGATCGCCGCCTGTGCTGCCGCATCCTCATGGTAGCGAAACAGATAGTACCCAGCGCTGCAGAGGATCTTTCCGCTGTCGCCTTCTGGCGTCGTGACCTGCAATGAGGCAACCATCAGTCAAACACTCCTTGGATTTCATCCAGCGTGGGCATGACTGCAGGAATTACAGAAAGTTCGCAGTCCAGGGCTGCCACAACCCGTGCATAAGCAGCCATGCCCACCGAGAGGTCACCCTTCTCGATTGCGATGACCTTCTGCCGGGTAATACCAGCTAATCCCGCTAGCCTGGCTTGTGTCAGCCCACGATTGAGGCGACGTTGCTTAAGCTGCTCGCCAAGGCGAGCTGTGATGAGAGGATAATCCATGTTCTGTATACATAACAATGCGAGATAAATGTAACGTATACAGAACTTTTCACGTAAGGCAAAACAAATTTTCTTCAAGATTAGGAAGCACGTGCGTGTATAACCACGCATTGCACGGCTTTCCTGTTTTTGAGAGGGTAGCCGCCTCGCTTACCTACCTCCTCATCGAGATTCCATCATCGCCACCCCCACCCTCCCCCGACTGTTCCTGGAGCTGTTCTGGCAACTCGCCATCCTCCTGGTGCCGGCCTTTTTCGTCGCGGTCATGCCATCCCCGCTGGCACTGCTAACGGTGCTGTTCTTCGGCCTGTTGATGGGCATCGCGGCGAGGCTGGGCTCCTTATCAGTGGGGCGGGGCTGCGCCCGGTTGATGGTCGGCGCCGTGTTTGGCCTGGGTTTCAGCCTGGGCAGGGCGCTGCCCGAGTGGTGGGGGATTCTGGTGGCAATCGTCGCCATCATCGGCGGGCTCGCCTGTGTCAGCAAATGGGAGCGACGTCTCGGCCTGGTGTCGCCCCCTGTCAAAGGACCCAGTGCCTGGGGCGGATCCGAGCCACAACTGACTCCGGAGGGTGAGTCGATCCGGACGTTCAACCACGGCGAAATCGCCATGGGCGGGCCGACCTATTGCGACTATCTGTTTCCCGATGGGGTGCTCCTGCAAGGCCTTGGTTCCTCAGCGGTGTTTTCCAGCGATGGGCGTTATTTCGCCGCGCCGGTGCCGTCCCGGCAGAGCTGGGGGCTGCTCGTTCTCGACCGTCATCAACGCCAGGTCTACCGCTGCGACAACAGTGAGTTCTGGGAACTGGACACGCTGGACCTCAACAGCCTGAGCGGTCGCTATAGCCCGTTGGTGGACAACAGTGTTCGCCAGACCCGAATCGATGAACTGCTGCAAACCGCCGATGCCGCCAATCTGGTGCCCGTTGCTGATCTCTGGCTGGAGCCTGGCAGTTATCCGGACAATATTGCGCACACCTTCGAACGGCGCTCCGCTGACGGACAACAATGCCTGATAGGTGACATCGTCTTGCCCCCGGCTTTTCGCGATCTGCCCCAGCCTTTGGAACCATTGCGTTCACCGCGTTATGCCATCAGCGTCAATGGACAGCCGTCAGCCCTGCTGATGGCTGCCGACACAGCATTGGTATGGAGCACCGATCAGCGCGCGCTGGTGTGTCAGGCCCAGGAGCAAACCGAGCATCCGAGCGGCGACCTCTACTGGTTGTGGCAAGTTGATCAGGGCTGGCGGGCACTGCCTTCGCCGTGGGTGAAGCGTGAGGCCGAACCCTCTTTTTATTGGCATGACGTGTCGGGCCTCGACGCGCACCATGTGCATATCGAGTCGTACCTCGACTACCCGCGTCCATCCCTTGGCCGCTATGGCTATCGCCTCGACAGCATCCACAGCGATACCGAAATCCAGGCGGGCCATGACGCCCAAGGTCGGGTGCAGGTCGCCGAGTTTCAATTGACCCGGATGAGCATTGTCATGCCATTGGACAGTCAGGGCCGGCGAGGTGAGTCGTTCATAGCGACGCAGCCGATGCTGGACGGTATTTGCGCGCATCTGATCTGGCTCTGCGACAACAACGAGGGGCTGGGGGCTTATCGCTGTCAGATCGGTGACTGGCGGTTGCCCGGGCGTTGGTTACTGGATCATCGAGTCTCCGACTGCGGCCGTTACCTGGCGCTGTTGCCTTTTGCAGACTCGATGACAGTCGCCACTCACGCCGCCGTTGTCGACGTGAAGGCGCGATGCCTTCTGGAGGGCCCCTCCATGTGGGTGGCCCGCCTACTCGATTTCCGTGATGGCGTGCTGAGCCTGGCGGCGATCACCGGCCGTCTGGACCAGGACCTGAACGGCAACGCACTGCAGCGCTTCAATGTGCCTGCGCCGAACGTCGGTAGCGATCCTTCGTTCTTTCATCCCGATGCGCAATCCCGTCTGTTCTACACCACCGTGGAATTGCAGGTGAGCGATTCACAGTTATGCCGTGTTGCCCCTTGGCGCCTGGTGGATCGACCGCAGGTTGCCATTGCCGAGGGCGACTTCATCCAGCCCTCCCCCACCCACCAGGATGCCGCCTGGCTGTTCGGCAGCGAGACGGAATATGGCGACAGTTGGGTTCATGCGAATACGCCGCGGCTCGGAGGCCATCTGTTGACCGCATCCGGTTGCGCGTTGAGTGACCTTGCGCCCTCGATGATCTGGTCACCGGATGGCCGCTATCTCGCGCTGACCCGCATGGCTACCGATGTGACAGAGCTTTGTGGAAGCTACCGCGGCTGGCAGTTACTGCTACTCGATGTTCAAGCGCACACGCTACGGGTGCATTCGCAATGGTTGGGCAACCGTCCGCTGTTTGAAGGTTTCGACGACCAGCAGGTGCTCACACGCTGTTTTGAACGGGATTGGGAAGCGGAGGACGACGAGGACCCTGGTTCTATCCAGTCATTGCCATTGGCGCTGTTGCTGCAACTGCCCGTTGAACAGCTGGTCTGCCAGGACGGTTTCTGGCTCAGGGCCTCGCACTTACATCTGGCGCCGTACTGGCAAGCGTTGGCGTTACCTGCCATCCACTATTTCGAGCACAGGAGCCTGTAACATGCCTACCACCGATGCCCGCGCCGGAGCCCACCTTGTCTGACACCCGCCCTCCCGTTCTCGACGAAATCGATCGCCAATTGATTGCCGCCCTGCAAATCAATGCCCGGGAAAGCGTCGCCATGCTCGCTCGGCAACTGGGCATCGCCCGAACGACCGTGACCTCACGGCTGGCCCGGCTGGAAAAAACCAAGGTGATTACCGGCTATGGCGTGCGCCTTGGACAGCGGGTGATCGATGGCGGCCTGCAGGCTTACGTCGGCATCAAGGTCCAACCGCGCTCCGGCAAGGATGTGCTACGGCGTTTGAGCGCCATGGCCCAGGTCCAGCAGTTATGCGCGGTCAGTGGCGAGTTCGATTATGTGGCCTGGCTGCGCACGGATTCGCCGGAACAGCTGGATCAGTTGCTGGACCAGATCGGCAGCGTGGACGGCGTGGAAAAGACCACCACCTCCATCATCCTCAGCAGCAAGATTGATCGGGGGCAGCCGGTCTAGGGCTGTGCCACCCGAATCAATGTGGGAGCGAGCCTGCTCGCGATAGCTTCAGTCCAGCCACCATCTACCTGGGCTGACAAACCTCTATCGCGAGCAGGCTCGCTCCCACAAGGAAGTGCGCTTCGTCATTACGACTTTTAAACGCATCAAAATGACGTTTAATAATTCATAACGACGACACATTGCGTCTTATTAACGTGTTTAACGCGCTCTAGAATGGCCGGCATCTTTCCTATACTCAGACGCGAGTCAGCGTCGAGTCGCCCCTCAAGGTCAGCCATGAACAAGCACAATCGCCACCCAGCAGACGGTAAGAAGCCCATCACCATTTTCGGGCCGGATTTTCCTTTCGCCTTTGACGACTGGATCGAGCATCCGGCCGGTTTGGGCAGTATTCCGGCTGACAATCTCGGAGCGGAGGTGGCGATCGTCGGGGCCGGGATCTCTGGCCTGGTGGCGGCGTACGAACTGATGAAGCTGGGCCTCAAGCCGGTGGTCTACGAGGCGTCGAAAATGGGCGGGCGGCTGCGCTCGCAGGCGTTCAATGGCGCCGAAGGGATTGTTGCCGAATTGGGGGGGATGCGCTTCCCGGTGTCGTCCACGGCGTTCTACCACTATGTCGACAAGCTGGGGCTGGAAACCAAGCCGTTTCCCAACCCGTTGACCCCGGCTTCCGGCAGCACCGTCATCGATCTCGAGGGCCAGACTTACTACGCGCAGAAATTGGCGGACCTTCCCGCGTTGTTCCAGGAAGTGGCCGACGCCTGGGCCGATGCGCTGGAGGACGGCTCGCGCTTCAGCGAGATCCAGCAGGCGATTCGTGACCGTGACGTGTCGCGCCTCAAGGCGCTGTGGAACACGTTGGTGCCGCTGTGGGACGACCGCACCTTCTATGATTTCGTCGCCACCTCCAAGGCATTCGCCAAGCTCTCGTTCCAGCATCGTGAAGTATTCGGCCAGGTCGGTTTCGGCACCGGCGGCTGGGATTCGGACTTCCCCAACTCGATGCTGGAAATCTTCCGCGTGGTGATGACTAACTGCGACGATCACCAGCACCTGGTGGTGGGCGGCGTGGAACAGGTGCCCCACGGTATCTGGAAACACGTGCCGGAACGTTGTGCACACTGGCCGAAAGGCACCAGCCTGAGTTCGCTGCACCTGGGCGCACCCCGCAGCGGTGTGAAGCGCATCGCTCGCGCCGAGGACGGCCGGTTCAGCGTGACGGACGTCTGGGGCGATACCCGGGAATACGCCGCGGTGCTGGTCACCTGCCAGAGCTGGCTGCTGACCACCCAGATCGAATGTGAAGAGGCGCTGTTCTCGCAAAAGATGTGGATGGCCCTGGACCGCACCCGCTACATGCAATCGTCGAAGACTTTTGTCATGGTCGACCGCCCGTTCTGGAAGGACAAGGACCCGGAAACCGGCCGCGACCTGATGAGCATGACCCTCACCGACCGCCTGACCCGCGGTACCTACCTGTTCGACAACGGCGACGACAAGCCAGGCGTTATCTGCCTGTCGTACTCCTGGATGAGCGATGCGCTGAAAATGCTGCCCCATCCCGTGGAAAAACGCGTGAAGCTGGCCCTCGATGCCCTGAAGAAGATCTACCCCAAAGTGGATATCGCCGCCCGGATCATCGGCGATCCGATCACCGTTTCCTGGGAAGCCGACCCGCACTTCCTCGGCGCCTTCAAGGGCGCCTTGCCGGGTCACTATCGCTACAATCAGCGCATGTACGCGCATTTCATGCAAGACGACATGCCGGCAGAACAAAGAGGGATCTTTATCGCTGGCGATGACGTCTCATGGACACCAGCCTGGGTTGAAGGCGCGGTACAGACCTCACTCAATGCCGTGTGGGGAATCATGAAGCACTTCGGCGGTGAAACTCACGCCGAGAACCCGGGTCCAGGTGATGTATTCAACGAGATCGGTCCGATCGCGTTGCCTGAATGACACGGCCCGAATAAAAGGAGTTGTCGATGCGCGTAGCCCTCTATCAATGCCCACCGCTGCCACTGGATCCGGTCGCCAACCTGCAGCGCCTGCATCAGGTGGCGCTGGAGGCCAGGGGCGCCGATGTGCTGGTGCTGCCGGAGATGTTCATGACCGGCTACAACATCGGCGTCGACGCGGTGAATGTATTGGCCGAGGTCTACAACGGTGAATGGGCGCAGCAGATCGGCCGCATTGCCAAGGCCACCGGCCTGGCGATTCTCTATGGCTACCCTGAGCGCAGCGAGGACGGGCAAATCTACAACTCGGTCCAGTTGATCGACGCCCAGGGCGAGCGCCTGGCCAACTATCGCAAGAGCCATCTGTTCGGTGACCTCGACCATGCGATGTTCAGCGCGGGTGATGACTCGCTGCCGATCGTGAGCCTCAACGGCTGGAAGCTCGGTTTCCTGATCTGCTACGACCTGGAGTTCCCGGAGAACGCCCGACGCTTGGCCCTGGCCGGCGCCGAGTTGATCCTGGTCCCGACCGCCAACATGCAGCCCTACGAATTCATCGCCGACGTGACGGTGCGCGCCCGGGCTATCGAAAACCAGTGCTTCGTGGCCTACGCCAATTACTGCGGCCACGAAGGTGAATTGCAGTATTGCGGCCAGAGCAGCATTGCCGCGCCGGATGGCAGCCGTCCGGCCCTGGCGGGACTGGATGAAGCCTTGATCGTGGGGGAGCTGGACCGTCAATTGATGGAAAACTCACGCGCAGCCTACAACTACCTGCATGACCGCCGTCCTGAGCTTTACGGCGACCTGCACAAGCACTGATTGAGAACATCCTGCAATCCGCTAGCATGAGCGCATCTCTACCTTGGAAGCGCTCATGCCGGCCCCCGATTCCCTCCGCTCCTCCACTGAAACCCTGGTCAATGGCCTAAAGGTGACATTGCGTCATGCAGCCGGTCTCAAACGCAGCGCGGCCGTGCTGCGGGTAGCCGCCGGCAGCCATGATGCGCCATTGGCCTGGCCGGGCATGGCGCACTTCCTTGAGCACCTTTTCTTCCTCGGTACTGAGCGTTTTCCTGCGGGAGAACATTTGATGGCCTACGTGCAACGGCATGGCGGCCAGGTCAACGCACGGACCAGCGAACGCACCACGGACTTTTTCATCGAGCTGCCGCCTGCCGCCTTCGCCGGCGGACTGGACCGGTTGCAGGACATGCTTGCCCATCCGCGCCTGGACGAAGCCGACCAGTTGCGGGAACGGGAAGTGTTGCAGGCGGAGTTCATCGCCTGGTCCCAGGACCCGGCGGCCCAGCGCCAGATTGCCCTGCTGGAAGGCCTCTCGATGGCCCACCCGCTGCGGGGTTTTCACGCCGGCAACCGTGACAGCCTGGCCGTGTCGCCGCCTGAATTCCAAACGGCACTGCAGGACTTTTATCGACGGTTCTACCACAACGGCCAAATGACCCTGAGCCTGGTTGGCCCGCAAAGCCTCGATGAGTTGAGCGCTCTGGCAGAATCATTCGGCAACGACCTGCCCGCCGGCGACGTAGCTGCCCGGCAGTCACCACCGAAACTGATGGAATCGGCCGATACCGGTTATCAACAGCTCAGCGACCGTCGCCTTGATCTGCTATTCGCCTTCGAAGACCTGCCCAGCGCTTCTCCCCAAGCTTTGGATTTTCTCTGCACCTGGCTGAACACCGGCAAACCGGGCGGCTTGCTGGCCACGTTGCGCCAACGTGGTCTGGCTGACAGCCTCAATGCCACGCCGTTGTATGAATTTGACGGACAGGCGCTGCTGCACATCGAACTCAAGCTCGACGAGCCTCAACGGCACGACGAAATACAGCCGTTGCTGCGCGACTGGTTGGGATTTTTTGCCGCCCAGGATGACTGGGCATCCTTGCGCAAGGCGTTGACTGCCCTGCTCCATTGCCGGCAGGAGACCGCATCGGCGCTGCAATTGGCGCGCTCGGACAGTGAAGGGCGGGGACTCCCCCTGTCGGAGAACGATCTTGTGAGGCTCAGAGAAATCCTCAGGCAGTTGCACCCTGCGACTCACATCACCGAAGCATGGCAACTGCCCGCGCCCAACCCGTTCCTGCAAACGGCCGTCGAGCCACCCCGCGCCGGTCTGATACGCGGTCAGACAAGCGCCCACCGCGGTTTACGGACCTTCGCCCAGGACCGCTCCCGGGGGCGACGCGACCGCTCACCCATGCAATTCAGACAGGGACTGACGGATCACCCCCGTGAAGGCGTGGTGTACCTGCGCTGGCGACTGGCGGCTCAAACGCCCCACGGTCTTCAGTCCAGGCTGGAACAGCACCTGCAGGAATTGCGAGAGGAGGCCCGGCAGGCCGGTGTTGAAGTCACCATGGAGATCTCCGGAAACCAAAGCCTGCTGAAGCTGATCGGTTTGCAGCCACCGATACCGCTGGTGCTCGAACAGGTCCTGACAAAGTTGGGGGAACCGCTGCCCAACGCTGCAGACGAAGCGCCGCTGATGCCGATTCGACATTTGTTGCAGGCGCTGGCGGATCACTGTCGACCGTCGTCTCCACCAGAAACCAGGCCACGGCCCGACAGCGACCAAAGCCTGTGGGCGACCGCCGAATGGGACGGCTTGGCCATCGGCCTTTCTGAAACAGCCCAGGGCGCCATGGGGCCTGCCCTGGCCAGGGTCCCCGGCATTGCCGCCCAGCCAGTCGAGCCGGCGCCGCTCTTGGCTCAGCGTATCTGGCACAGGTTGCCGACCCAGGGCGACGAGCAGGCCGTGTTGCTGTTTTGTCCGACCCCCACCCTGGCGTTGCCCGACGAAGCCGCCTGGCGGTTACTGGCACAGCTGTGTCAAACGCCGTTCTACCAACGCCTGCGGGTCGAGTTGCAGCTGGGCTACGCGGTGTTCAGCGGATTGAGGCAGATCGATGGGCAAACCGGTCTGCTGTTCGGTGTCCAGTCGCCCAGCGCCTCGGCGACTGAATTGATCACGCACATGGAACAGTTCCTGGAAGCACTACCGCAACTGATCCGACTGATCGACGATTCGACCTTGCTCGGCCAGCAACGGGCACTCGCCTCCCAGTTCCACAGCGACACCCTGCCCTGCGCCCAAGCGGCCGAACTGCTTTGGCAGGGTAAACTGGCCGGCCGCCCGTCGGATTACCTTGAGCAACTTTGCGCTGCGATCGCGGGACTGAATCGCGCGCAATTGCTCGATGCCGCCGGCCGCCTGATCGACGCCGAAGGTGGCCGGTATTGCCTGAGCAACGGTGTTTGCCCGGATGAACATTGGCACATAGCGAAATGATCATTACAGCGTCTGCAATGAGCTTTCTCGGAGAATCGAGGCGTGGAATTTTGTTTAATTTAGTAACATAGCAGCCTAAGCATCTGAACATCTCCGAACGGAGGTGGACTATATGTATAGATCTCAACCGTCCCACCCCAACCAAAGGAGTATTTCCATGTCCTGGTCCAAACCCGCATATATCGACCTGCGTATCGGTTTCGAAGTCACCATGTACTTCGCCAGCCGTTAATTGCTGCAGTCGGTTGAATGCGCAGCAAACGCCTCGGTCTCCCGGGGCGTTTTTTATTTCGGTTTGCAGATGGAGCGGCCATGTTCGTCCAGATTCTAGGTTCCGCCGCTGGCGGCGGTTTCCCTCAATGGAACTGCAATTGCGCCAATTGTGCAGGTTTTCGCAACGGCAGCCTGCGGGCCCAGGCGCGCACCCAGTCGTCCATCGCGATTTCCGATGACGGAGTGAGCTGGGTTTTGTGCAACGCCTCTCCGGACATCCGCGCCCAGCTCCAGAGCTTCGCGCCGATGCAGCCTGGCCGGGCCCTGCGCGACACGGGCATTGGCGCGATCATCCTGATGGACAGCCAGATCGACCACACCACCGGCCTGCTCAGCCTGCGGGAAGGCTGCCCGCATCAAGTCTGGTGCACCGACATGGTCCACGAAGACCTGAGCAGCGGTTTTCCCCTGTTCAACATGCTGACCCACTGGAACGGTGGACTGAGTTGGAACCGCATCGAACTCGACCAGAGCTTCACCGTGCCGGCCTGTCCAAACCTGCGCTTTACCCCGCTGCCCCTGCGCAGCGCCGCGCCCCCTTATTCGCCACACCGCTTCGACCCGCACCCGGGGGACAACATCGGCTTGATCGTCGAAGACCTGCGTACCGGCGGCAAACTGTTCTACGCACCGGGCTTGGGCAAGGTGGATGGACCGCTGTTGGAGATCATGGCCGGCAGCGATTGCCTGTTGGTGGATGGCACGATGTGGGACGACGATGAGATGCAGCGCCGCGGCGTCGGCACCCGCACAGGTCGGGAGATGGGCCATCTGGCGCAGAACGGTCCCGGCGGTATGCTCGAAGTGCTGGAGCAACTGCCCGAGCCACGCAAGGTACTTATCCATATCAACAATACCAACCCGATTCTTGATGAAGATTCACCGGAACGGGCCGAACTTGTACGCCGAAAGATTGAAGTGGCCTACGACGGAATGAGTATTGAGTTGTAGCAAGGGTGGGATGATTGTGGGAGTGAGCGTGCGCTGTGTCAGCCTGGTTGTGCTGGCCGGGCTGGCCCCATCGCGAGCAGGCTCGCTCCCACAGTAGTCCGAGTGCGCCACAGAACCCATGTGGGAGCGAGCCTGCTCGCGATGAGGCCAGCCCAGACGCCACAGAACCCACGGTTATTCCCCGGAGAACCGCAATGACTGATAGCCCCCTTTCCCCCGCCGAGTTCGAAGCGGCCCTGCGTGCCAAGGGTGCGTATTACCACATCCATCACCCGTATCACGTGGCGATGTATGAAGGCCGTGCCACTCGCGAGCAAATCCAGGGCTGGGTCGCCAACCGCTTTTACTATCAGGTGAACATTCCGCTGAAGGATGCTGCGATCCTGGCCAATTGCCCGGATCGGGAGATCCGCCGCGAGTGGATCCAGCGCCTGCTCGACCACGACGGTGCACCCGGCGAAGATGGCGGCATCGAGGCCTGGCTGCGGCTGGGCCAGGCCGTGGGGCTGGATCCCGATCAACTGCGTTCCCAGGAACTGGTGCTGCCAGGGGTACGATTCGCCGTGGATGCCTACGTCAACTTCGCCCGCCGGGCCAGTTGGCAGGAAGCCGCCAGTAGCTCGCTGACCGAGCTGTTCGCCCCGCAGATCCATCAGTCTCGCCTGGACAGCTGGCCACAGCACTACCCGTGGATCGATCCGGCCGGCTATGAATACTTCCGCACGCGCCTCGGTCAGGCCCGCCGTGACGTGGAGCATGGCCTGGCGATTACCTTGCAGCATTACACCACCCGCGCGGGTCAGGAGCGCATGCTGGAGATTCTCCAGTTCAAACTGGACATCCTCTGGAGCATGCTCGACGCCATGAGCATGGCCTACGAACTGAACCGCCCGCCCTATCACAGCGTGACCGGACAACGGGTCTGGCACAAAGGAATCCCCTTATGAGTTTCGACCGCAGCAAAACTCCTCGCTGGCGCCCCGGCTATCGCTTCCAGTACGAACCGGCGCAGAAAGGTCATGTGTTGCTCTATCCTGAAGGCATGATCAAGCTCAACGACAGCGCTGCGCTGATCGGTGGCCTGATCGACGGTGAGCGGGATGTCGCGGCCATCATCGGCCAGCTGGCCAAGCAGTTTCCCGACGTGCCCGAACTCGGTGACGACATCGAGCAGTTCATGGAGGTCGCCCGTGCAGAGCACTGGATCGAACTTGCCTGACCAGCCGGCGATCGGCTTGCCGCTGTGGTTGCTGGCGGAGCTGACCTATCGTTGCCCGCTGCAATGCCCCTACTGCTCCAACCCGCTGGACTTCGCCGAGCAGGGCAAGGAGCTGAGCACTGAGCAGTGGTTCAAGGTGTTTCGCGAAGCCAGGGAAATGGGCGCCGCGCAGCTGGGCTTTTCCGGTGGCGAACCGCTGGTGCGCCAGGACCTCGCCGAACTGATCGGCGAGGCGCGCAAATTGGGTTTCTACACCAACCTGATCACCTCCGGCATCGGTTTGACCGAACAGAAAATCAGCGATTTCAAGAAGGCCGGCCTGGATCATATCCAGATCAGCTTCCAGGCCAGCGACGAGCAGGTGAACAACCTGCTGGCCGGCTCGAAGAAAGCCTTCGCACAGAAACTGGAAATGGCCCGGGCAGTGAAGGCCCACGGCTACCCGATGGTGCTCAACTTCGTCACCCATCGGCACAACATCGACAAGATCGACCGCATCATCGAGCTGTGCATAGCCCTTGAGGCCGACTTCGTCGAACTCGCCACCTGCCAGTTCTATGGCTGGGCGCAGCTCAACCGGGTGGGGCTGCTGCCTACCCGGGAACAACTGGAGCGCGCCGAACGCATCACCAACGAATATCGCGCCAGGCTCGAAGCCCAGGGCCATCCGTGCAAGCTGATCTTCGTCACCCCGGACTACTACGAAGAACGTCCCAAGGCCTGCATGAACGGCTGGGGCAGCCTTTTCCTGACGGTGACGCCGGACGGCACCGCGTTGCCTTGTCACGGCGCCCGACAGCTGCCGGTGCAATTTCCCAACGTGCGCGACCACAGCATGCAGCACATCTGGTACGACTCCTTCGGTTTCAACCGCTTCCGCGGCTATGACTGGATGCCTGAGCCGTGCCGCTCCTGCGATGAAAAGGAACAGGACTTCGGCGGTTGTCGCTGTCAGGCGTTCATGCTCACGGGCGATGCCAGCAATGCCGACCCGGTGTGCAGCAAATCCGAACACCACGGGGTGATCCTCAAGGCCCGGGAAGAAGCCGAGCACGCCACCCAGACCATCGAACAACTGGCCTTTCGCAATGAACGAAACTCGCACCTCATCGCCAAAAGCTGACCCCTTCAGCGCCGCCCAGGCCGTTGCGGCGGGGATCGACTTCGCCGAGTTGAAGCTCGGCCCACTGGGTCTGTTCTGGAACGAATATCGCCCGGAAGACGGGGCCTGCCGGATCTGGCAGTGGCAAGACGCCCAGGCCCGCTGCCTGACCCCGGACGGCTTCAGCGCGCGCAGCCGGGTCTATGAATATGGCGGTGGATCGTTCTGCCTGGGCGACGACAGCGTGCTGTTCGTCAACGACGCGGACCAGCAACTGTACCGCCAATCGCTGAGCGACGAGAGGCCCGTGGCGCTGACGTCGGGAGACTGTCGCTACGGGGATCTCGGTTTTGCCGCCGGCCAGGTATTGGCGGTGGAGGAGCAGGCCAACCGGCATCGTCTGGTAGCGATTGACCTGACAGATCGACAACGGCATCTCTTGGTCGAAGGCGCCGACTTCTATGCCGCGCCAACCATGAGCCCGGACGGCCAACGGCTGGCCTGGATCGAGTGGAGCCGTCCGCATCAACCGTGGACAGCCACGCGACTGATGCTGGCCGAGCGCACCGCTTCCGGTTGGAGTGAAGCACGCTGCGTGGCGGGCGACACTGAAGAGGAATCCATCCAACAGCCGCGTTTCGATCATGCCAGCCGCTTGTACTGCCTGAGCGATCGCGGCGGCTACTGGCAGCCGTGGGCTGAGTCGACGGACGGCTTGCAACGGCTGCCCTGCGCTGAAGCCGATCATGCTCCCGCACCCTGGCAACTCGGCGGTTGCACCTGGTTGCCATTGGACAGCACCACGTACCTGGCGAGCTGGACCGAAGCGGGTTTCGGGCGGCTCGGCCTGTGCCGCAGCGACGCTGGGCAGGAAGATTTCACCGGCGTCTACAGCCGCTTTCGCAACCTGGCACTGGACGAGCGATTCATCTACGCCATCGTCGCCTCACCGGTCAGTCCGTCCGCAGTCATCGCGATCGAACGCCACAGCCACGACACACAGGTCCTGGCCGGCGGCGTCGCGCCTCTGCCCGTCGAGCAGATCAGTCGCCCGCAGACCCTGCACTATCCGTCGACGTCGGGCATGGCCCATGGGTTCTTTTACCCAGCCATGGGAGCGGAAACCAAGCCGCCATTGCTGGTTTTCATTCATGGCGGTCCCACCTCGGCCTGTTATCCCCTGTTCGATCCGCGCATCCAGTACTGGACCCAGCGCGGCTTCGCCGTCGCGGACCTCAATTACCGTGGCAGCAGCGGCTATGGCCGAGCCTATCGGCAAGCGCTGCATTTGAACTGGGGCGTGGTGGACGTCGAGGATGCCTGCGCGGTGGTTGGCTACCTGAACGAGCAAGGCCTGATCGATGGCCGCTGTGCGTTCATTCGCGGTGGCAGCGCCGGTGGCTACACGACGCTCTGCGCGCTGGCGTTTCACGACGTATTTCTTGCTGGCGCCAGCCTTTATGGTGTCAGCGATCCGGTCGCCCTGGGTCGCGCCACGCACAAGTTCGAAAGCGATTACCTGGACTGGCTGATCGGCGACCCGCAACAGGACGTCGACCGTTACCGCGCCCGTACCCCGCTGCTGCATGCCGACCAGATCCGCGCGCCGGTGATTTTCTTTCAGGGCGAACTGGACGCCGTGGTGGTGCCACAGCAAACCCGCGATATGGTCAGGGCACTGGAGGACAACGGCGTGACGGTCGAAGCGCACTACTACGCGGATGAACGCCACGGCTTTCGCAAGGCGATGAACCAGGCCCATGCGCTGGAGCATGAGTGGTTGTTCTATCGGAAGGTGATGGCGTTGTAAGGAGATGAAGAACCTGTGGGAGCGAGCCTGCTCGCGATAGTGGTGGATCAGTCGACATCCATGTTGGATGACAGACAGCTATCGCGAGCAAGCTCGCTCCCACATGGGTTTTGCTGCAATGTTCAGCGCTTGGCGATGATATAGACCGCATGGACGATGCCGGGGATGTAACCCAACAGAGTCAGCAGAATATTCAGCCAGAAAGCCCCGCCGAAGCCGACTTGCAGGAACACGCCCAATGGCGGCAACAGAATGGCGATGATGATGCGAATGAAATCCATGGTGGGCTCCTGATGGGCGATGGCTACATTGCCATATAGCACATTGACCCATGACCGCTCGTCAGGGTTCAAACCATCAGTGAGTAGGGCGAAGCCAGGCACGAACAAAAAACGCAGGCAAAAGAAAACCCCGCCGAAGCGGGGCTTTGCAGACTGTTTCCCTGATATCCCTTTCACTCCACCTTCCTGGCGGAATCCTACGTGTCCGTGTTGTTTCTCTGCGCATCCTGCGCGACGTCCATGTGAAGTAGATTAGCCTTGGATCCAATCGACCGATAGAGGGAAATCGACATCACGTAATGTAAGCATTTGCTTACATTACCCTGTTTTCAGAACTGCGCCGCTTCCAGCAGGAACAACGACTCACTGCCCGCCTTCACCGAAGCGCTCAAGGAATGGATCCGTGGCAGCAGGCGGGCGAAATAGAACCGCGCGGTTCCCAGCTTGCTGGCATAGAAGTCGTCCTGGTTTTCCTTCCCCAATGCCGCCTTGGCCATCAACGCCCACATGTAGGCGTAGGCGGTGTAACCGAACGCTTGCAGATACTCCACCGACGCCGCGCCGATTTCGTTCGGGTTGCTTTTCGCCCGGTCCAGCAGCCAGTCGGTCAGCTCGTCCAGGGTAGCGACGGCATCATTCAACGGCCGGGTGAACTCGGCCAGATCGCTGCTTGCAGTGGCGGTGAAGTGACGGATTTCGTCGGCGAACAGCTTGTAGAACGCACCGCCGCTGCCGACGATCTTGCGCCCCACCAAGTCCAGTGCCTGGATACCGTTGGTGCCTTCGTAGATCTGGGTGATGCGAACATCACGCACCAACTGCTCCTGGCCCCACTCGCGAATATAACCGTGGCCGCCGAAAATCTGCTGGCCATGCACAGTAGTTTCCAGGCCCAGGTCCGTCAGGAACGCCTTCGCCACCGGCGTCAGCAACGCAACCAGATCTTCGGCGCGCTTGCGGGTGGCTGGGTCTTCGCTGAACTTGGCGGTATCCAGTTGCATCGCCACGTAGGTGGAGAATGCCCGGCCGCCTTCGTTCGAGGCTTTCATGGTCAGCAACATCCGGCGCACATCGGGGTGGACGATGATCGGGTCGGCGACTTTGTCCTTGTTCTGCGCACCGGTGGGCGAACGGCTCTGCAAGCGATCACGGGCGTATTCGATAGCGTTCTGGTAGGAGCGCTCACCAGACGCCAGGCCCTGGATACCAACACCCAGGCGTTCGTAGTTCATCATGGTGAACATCGCCGCCAGGCCTTTATTCGGCTCGCCGACCAGATAACCCATGGCTTCGTCGAAGTTCATCACACAGGTGGCAGACGCCTGGATGCCCATCTTGTGTTCGATCGACCCGCAGTTGGCCGCGTTGCGCGCGCCCAGGCTGCCGTCGGCATTGACCATGAACTTGGGCACCAGGAACAACGAAATGCCTTTCGGGCCAGCCGGCGCATCCGGCAGTTTTGCCAGCACCAGGTGAATGATGTTCTCGGTGAGGTCGTGCTCGCCGCCGGTGATGAAGATCTTGGTGCCGCTGACCTTGTAGGAGCCGTCGGCCTGGGGTTCGGCCTTGGTGCGAATGATCCCCAGGTCCGTCCCGGCATGGGGCTCGGTCAGGCACATGGAGCCCGCCCAGATGCCGGCGTACATGTTCGGTAGATACGCCGCTTTCAACTCTTCGCTGGCGTGGGCGTTGATCGACAGGCAAGCCCCGGCCGTCAGCATTGGGTACAGACCGAAGGACAGGCTTGCGGAGTTGACCATTTCTTCGACCTGGGCCGAAACGGCCTTGGGCATGCCCATGCCACCGTAGGCAGGATCGCCGCCGACACCAACCCAGCCGCCTTCAGCGTAAGTCTGGTAGGCCTGTGGGAAACCTGCCGGCGTGGTGACGGCACCGTTCGCCCAATGGCAGCCTTCTTCATCAGCGGCACGGCTGAGGGGCGCAATGCTTTTGCTGGTGACTTTGCCGGCTTCTTCGAGAATCGCTTCGACGGTTTCAGCGTCGACGGTCTCGGCCAGTGCCGGCAGCTCGGCCCAGAGTTTCGCGACCTCGAACACTTCATTGAGGACGAAGCGCATATCGCGCAGGGGCGCTTTGTAGTCAGCCATGGCAAACCTCGCAGGATCTAAACAGTTGGTCCGTGGGAAAACGGTTTTAGCAATGGTCGGAGTGTACCTCAACAACTTTTGAGACACATAGGGTCAACACATGACTGTTTTGTTATTTTTAGTCAAAACAAAAGATCACAGGCTTCGCCAGCTCCTACATGAAAATGCGTATTCCCTTTAGGAGCTGGCGAAGCCTGCGATCTCTGTTGGGATTCCCTCTAAATCAAAGCGCAAACAGCTCGGCCGGCAGCTTCATCAGACAGTCGCTTCCCGCCTCGATGGCGGCCCGATGGGCAGCCGTGCGCGGCAACAGGCGCTTGAAGTAGAACTCGCAGGTCGCCAGTTTGCCCCGGCAGAAATCTGCGTCACCGCTACCACCGTCGAGTTGCGCCTGGGCCACCAGCGCCATGCGCAACCACAGGTAGGCCAGGATGATATAGCCGCTGTACATCAGGTAATCCACGGAGGCGGCGCCCACTTCGTCCGGGTTCTTCATGGCGGCCATGCCGACCCCGGTCGTCAGTTCGCCCCACTGCCGGTTGAGTCCGTCGAGTTGCGCGATGAAATCCTTTAGCTGCGGGTGTCCGGTATTCGCGGCGCAGAATGTGTGAACGATCTTGGTGAACCCGCGCAGCAACTTGCCCTGGCTGCCCAACACCTTGCGTCCCAACAGGTCCAGGGCCTGGATTCCGTTGGTGCCTTCATAGATCGGCGCGATGCGGCAGTCCCGCACCAACTGCTCCATCCCCCATTCGCGGATGAAACCGTGGCCGCCAAACACCTGCATGCCATGGTTCGTCACCTCCAGTCCGGTTTCGGTCATGAAGGCCTTGCAGATCGGAGTGAGGAACGCCAGCAGATCCTCAGCCTGCTGACGTGCGTTTTCATCGGCGCCCAGGTGCGCCGTGTCCAGCAGTTGCGCGGTGAAATACGTCAGTGCCCGATTGCCTTCATTGAAGGCTTTCATGGTCAGCAGCATCCTGCGCACATCGGGATGGACAATGATCGGATCCGCGACTTTTTCCGGTGCCTTGGGGCCGGTGAGCGAGCGCATCTGCAAGCGGTCGTTGGCGTATCTGATCGCGCCCTGGAAGCTCGTTTCTCCCAGGCACAAGCCCTGCATGCCGGTGCCGAGCCGCGCATGATTCATCATGGTGAACATGCAATTCAGGCCCTTGTTGGGCTTGCCAATCAGGAATCCCTTGGCGTCGTCGAAATTCAACACGCAGGTGGCAGAAGCCTTGATGCCCATCTTGTGTTCGATCGAACCGCAGGTCACGCCATTACGTTCCCCCGCCTCGCCCGTGGCGTCAGGCAGGAACTTGGGCACGATGAACAGCGAGATGCCCTTGGTGCCGGCGGGGGCATCCGGCAGTTTGGCCAGCACCAGGTGAACGATGTTTTCACTCATGTCGTGTTCACCGGCAGAAATGAAAATCTTGCTGCCGGAGACCTTGTAGCTGCCGTCGGCCTGGGGCACGGCGCGGGTCTTGATAATGCCCAGGTCCGTGCCGCAGTGAGCTTCGGTCAGGCACATGGTGCCGGTCCATTGACCGGCGGTGAGCTTGCTCAGGTAGGTCTGTTTCTGCTCTTCGGTGCCATGGGCGTGAATGGCCGACATGGCGCCGTGGGTCAGGCCCGGATACATGCCCCAGGACGTGTTGCTGGACGCGATCATTTCGCTGATGACCAGGCCCAGGGAACCGGGCAGACCCTGGCCACCATAGCTCGGATCGGCGGCCAAGCCGTGCCAGCCGCCCTCCACGTACTGTGCGAAAGCTTCTTTGAAACCGGTAGGCGTGGTCACCACACCGTTGTCGAAATGACAGCCCTCTTCGTCGCCGGAACGATTGAGCGGCGCCAGTACGTTTTCACAGAAGCGCGCACCTTCCTCGAGGATCGCGTTGACCATGTCCGGGCTGGCATCGCTGGCCCCCAGTTCGGCATAACGGCCATGAAAATCGAAAACGTGGTCGATCAGGAAGCGCATGTCACGCAGGGGAGCTTTGTACTCGGGCATGGTGGTTTTCTCCGGTAGCAGATCGTTCAAACCTACTGCCGGCCACCAAGGCCCACAATCACAGTCCAGGCGCTGAATGCGCCGTCATCACTCAACCCGCGGCGGCTTCCATGCGTACCGCGCCACGGCGGTTCTGACCGAAGGCAACCACACAATTGCGTCCGGCGCCCTTGGCGTTATAGAGGGCCTGGTCGGCGGACTTGAGGACTTCTTCAGGGGTGCGCTGCTCGACACGTTCCGCGACGCCGATGCTGACCGTTACCGACACGCTGGACGCACCCGCGCCGGAACGCCGCTGGCGGCCTTGTTGGTCATCCTGGGGTCGGCTGTCCGGATTGCGCAGTTGAATGCTGTACGTCTCGATGGACTGACGGATGACCTCAAGGTGAGGCATGCACTCGTCGATGGTCTTGCCTGCAAACACCAGCGCAAACTCCTCGCCACCGTAGCGATAAGCCCGACCGCCGCCGCCGATTTTCGACAGTTTACTGGCCACCAGGCGCAGCACCTGGTCGCCCACGTCGTGGCCATGGGTGTCGTTGAATTTCTTGAAGTGATCCACATCGCTCATGGCAAGCACATAGTTGCGACCCAGCCGTTGCATGCGCTCGTTCAGTGCCCGCCGTCCCGGCAAGCCGGTCAGCTCATCACGAAACGCCATTTGATAGGCCTCATGGGCAACCGCCGCAGCGATCATCAGCATCACCTGGCTGCACATGATGTTCAGGGTGAATGGCAGGATGAAGGTTTTCGGCAACATCCAGAACAGCCCCAGCACGCCCACCAGTTGCGCGGCATGCAAGGGCCGGGGATTGCGCCAGTATTGCCATGACAGCAACAGGAATACGCCGATGAACACCGGATAGGACAACTGGATCAGGCTCATCCACGCACCATGCAACGCCGGCCAGCGGATCTCCGAAAGCCACAGCAGCAAGGCTTGAGGAAAGCTCTGTTCCAAGGCCAATGCCACACTGCCAAAGGCCAGCAGCACCGCAAACCGCGCCACCATGTCCTGGAACAGGTGGGTGCGCTCCTGCCATGCCGCGAACAGGCCAAACAACAGCGGCAACAACAGACAGACCAGGTGGAACACCACGGCCGCGTCTTCTCGCACCTTGCCGTTGTCCCGGTAGAAATCGGTCTGGGTGTCCAACAGAAAGTAGCCGATGTACACCGTGACCATCAGAAACAGCTCACGTTGACGTCGGTAAACCGCGCAGTACGCACCGCCCAGCAGCAACACCAGCGTAGGAAGAACGTTGAACAACGAGGTGAAGAAAACGTTGAGATCCTTGACGTAGGCAGCCGCAAGCCCCGCCAGCAACAGCAACAGCGAAGGTAGGAAATGACTGAAACGTACAGCGGAAGAACGCGGCAAGGGTAAAGCTCCAACCCGGCTGATCAAAGATGGCATTGTGCCTGCAATCGGGGCAGTAAGGCACGGGAGATGTGACAGATGTCACACTGCCATCGCTGTAACGGCAGGAAGGGATGTTTTCTTAAAGGCCTATTGGATGAATATTGTTTCAGGATCAGCGCATACCCCCTGTGGGAGCGAGCCTGCTCGCGAAGCGGTGTATCAGATAATTTTTTTGTCGACT
>NZ_JBMDKO010000024.1:0-82388 GCF_057809755.1 Pseudomonas sp. FG13 | reverse complement strand
GTACACAAATCCTGCATCCACCGAAAATCCATTGTGGGATCGGGCTTGCTCGCGAAGACGTCGGACCTGCCCGCTTCCATATTGATTGGGCCACCGCTATCGCGGGCAAGCCAGGCTCCCACAGGGTCCGGGGTGGTACACAAATCCTGCATCCACCGAAAACCCACTGTGGGAGCGGGCTTGCTCGCGAGGGCGTCGGACCTGCCTGCTTCCATGTTGATTGGGCCACCGCTATCGCGAGCAGGCTCGCTCCCACAGGGTCCGGGGTGGTACACAAATCCTGCATCCACCGAAAATCCATTGTGGGATCGGGCTTGCTCGCGAAGACGTCGGACCTGCCCGCTTCCATATTGATTGGGCCACCGCTATCGCGGGCAAGCCAGGCTCCCACTGGGTCCGGGGTGGTACACAAATCCTGCATCCACCGAAAACCCACTGTGGGAGCGAGCCTGCTCGCGATGGCGTCGGGTCAGCCTGCATCGGGTTCAATGAAGGCTAAGCCTTAAGCAAATAACAAAAAATTATTTATTTAACATTTTTTAGATCATTTAGATTCCCCCTAAGTCTTTGACCAACATGGTGTGTGAGTCCCGGCACTCCGATCTGCGATCTCATTAACGAGTCACCGTCCATGCAACTTCTCACGCTTCCGCCTTCCCCAGCCCTGGCCACGTCGATTCGTGCCACGGCCCAGGTCTTTGAAGACCCGAGCTCCCAGGCCCTGCTGGCTCATTTGCAACAAGTGGCCCCCAGCGATGCCAGTGTGCTGATCATCGGCCAGACCGGTACGGGCAAGGAGTTGGTCGCCCGGCACATCCATAATCTCAGCGCCCGCCGGGACAAGGCGTTCGTTGCGGTCAACTGTGGGGCGTTCTCCGAGACGCTGGTGGAAGCCGAGCTGTTCGGGCACGAAAAAGGCGCCTTCACCGGCGCGTTGACCGCAAAGGCCGGCTGGTTCGAAGAAGCGGACGGCGGCACCTTGTTCCTGGATGAAATCGGTGACCTGCCTCTGCCGATCCAGGTCAAGCTGCTCAGGGTCTTGCAGGAGCGTGAAGTGGTCCGCCTGGGGTCACGCAAGAGTATCAAGATCAATGTGCGCGTACTGGCGGCCACCAACGTGCAACTGGAAAAAGCCATCAACGCCGGCCACTTTCGCGAGGACCTCTACTACCGCCTCAATGTGGTCAGCCTTGTTCTCAAACCGCTGCGCGAGCGCCCCGGTGACATCCTGCCGTTGATACACCACTTCATCGCCGAATACAGTCGCAAGCTGGGTTACGGCGAGGTCGCGCTGGATGCGCAGGCAGAGCGCAAACTGCTCGATTACTCCTGGCCGGGCAACATCCGCGAGCTGGAAAATGTCATCCATCACACGCTGCTGATTTGCCGCAGATCGCTGATTGGCGTCCAGGACCTGCACCTGTCCAACTTCCGCATCGACCGCCAGAGCACACCCGCGGATAGCCCCCCTCAAAATGCCGAGACGCTCTTGCAGAAAGCCTTTGAAAAGCTGCTTGAGCAAGAGCACGGCAATTTACATGAGAAGGTCGAAACGGCCCTGCTGCGCGCCGCCTACCGATATGCGCATTGCAATCAGGTCCACACCGCCGCCCTGCTCGGCCTGAGTCGCAATGTCACACGCACGGCGCTGATCAGGATCGGCGAATTGGTGGTCAACAAGCGCCGTCCAACGTTGAGCACGCTGAACGGCCAAGTGGTCAATCTTTCAACCTGATCCTGCATCAGCCCTTGAGGATAGAGCCCTCGCGCGCCATGTCGCCGCGTCTACGCAACCGCCGCTGTTCTCGCAACCTTGCGCTGTTCCAACTCGCGCACCAGCGGCAGGACCCTACGGCCGAAATACTCGACCTCTTCCTGAAAGTGCAGGAAGCCCGCCAGCACCAGGTCGACACCCACAGCCTTGAGCGCGACGATGCGCTCGGCGATCTGCCGCGGCGTGCCGATCAGGTTGGTCTTGAAGCCATCGTTGTACTGCACCAAGTCTTCGAAACTGGACTTGGCCCAGTTACCTTCACCTTCCGGGCTGGATTTGCCGGCCTGTTTCGCCGCGTCACCAAAGGCACTCACCGCCTCCGGATCGGCCTGATCGATAATTTGCGCAAGCACCGCATGCGCCTCTTCTTCGGTGTCGCGCGCAATGACGAAGGCGTTTATCCCGACCTTGACCTTGTGGTTGTTGGCGGCGGCTTTGGCCTGAATGTCATCGATCTGGGCTTTGACGCCCTCCACGGTGTTGCCATTGGTGAAGTACCAGTCGGACACCCGCGCAGCCATGTCCCGCGCCGCACGGGAGCTGCCGCCCTGGAAGATTTCCGGGTGCTGCTGCAAGGGTTTCGGCTTGAGGGTGTAGTCATGGAAGCGGTAGAAGTCACCGCGAAACGTGAAGTTGTCGGTGGTCCAGATGCCCTTGAGCGTCGTGATGAACTCTTCGGAACGACGATAGCGCTCATCGTGCTCCAGCCATGGCTCGCCAATGGCGGTGAACTCGCCCTTGAACCAGCCGGACACCACGTTGATCGCGACGCGGCCGCCGGTCAATTGATCGATGGTCGCGATCTGCTTGGCCAGCACCGAAGGCGTCCATGGCCCCGGCAACACCGCCGCGATGACTTTCAGGCGCGTGGTGGCAGCCAGCAAGGCGTGGCTGAAGGCCACCGATTCGTGCTGGTACTCGGCGCCATAGCCGGCGGTAAAACGCACCTGCGTCAAGGCGTAGTCGAATCCGGCCGCCTCGGCGATCTGGGCCAGCTTGCGGTTGTAGTCGATCCCCCAGTCGGTACGCTGCGCGACCTTGCTGACCACCAGCCCGCCGCTGACGTTAGGTACCCAGTAGGCAAACTTGATCGTGTCCTGGCTCATTGTATGTACTCCACGGCTTGTTGAAATGAATCTGCACAAGGCATTGAGCAGCAACCGTGCCAACGACTTTTTTCTTTTATAATCAATGCATTATCAGAAAAACCGCATCCCCTTCACTGTCACCCGGCAGACAGGTTATTGATCCGCTGTTGCCAGGCCAACACCAAGGGCGTCACGGTTTACGAGTGCAACTGTTGGCAAGCACACAGCCAGGCAACACATTGCCCGCAGGACGACAGCACCTTCACTCGAATAGCGGCCTCAATCCCCCGGCTCCACGGGCTTTCGGTGTTGGGCATGGAGCGTGCAATACCGGTGCTGCAGCGGCAGGTTCTTCCTGCCCGCCCCTCTCGTCATCAGAAGGAACTTCGCCATGACCGCACAGCAACAACATCTGCCCCATCGCCTTTCCACCGGCACCGACTACGAGGCCTTGGCCGAGCGCTTCCGGCCGATCTTCGCGCGTATCCAGGCCGGCGCGCTGGAGCGTGAACAGTCCCGCAGCCTGCCCTATGAGCAGGTCAAATGGCTGAAGGAAGCAGGCTTCGGTGCCGTGCGCGTGCCCGTCGAACATGGCGGCGCCGGTGCTTCGTTGCCGCAGTTGTTGCAACTGCTGATCGAGCTCGCCGAAGCCGATTCCAACCTGCCCCAGGCTTTGCGCGGTCATTTCGCCTTTGTCGAGGATCGTCTCAACGCCCATGCTGGCAGTGCCCAGGACACATGGTTCAAACGCTTCGTGGCCGGTGAACTGGTAGGCAATGCCTGGACCGAAATCGGCGACGTGAAAATCGGCCAGGTCGGTACCCGGGTTTCTCGCCAAGGCGATCAATGGGTGGTCAACGGCACCAAGTATTACAGCACCGGCAGCATCTTCGCCGACTGGATCGACCTGTATGCCCAGCGCGACGACAACGGCACCGACGTGATCGCCGCTGTTCGTGTCCAGCAACCGGGCGTCCGGCAAATCGATGATTGGGACGGCTTCGGCCAACGCACCACCGGCAGCGGCACGTCGGTGTTCGAGAATGCCGTGGTCGAGGCAGAAAACCTCATCGACTTTTCCACGCGTTTCAAATACCAGACCGCGTTCTATCAATTGGTCTTGCTGGCCGTGCTGACTGGCTCTGGCCGCGCAGCGGTCCGCGACATCACCGAACAGGTGCAGAAACGCACGCGGATCTTCAGCACCGGCAATGCCAGTCAGGTCAGCCAGGACGTGCAGGTGCAGCAAGTGGTGGGCAAGGCCTCGGCCCAAGTCTACGCGGCCGAAGCCACCGCCCTACGCGCTGCGCAGGCCTCGCAACGCGCCTATGAAAGCCGCTTCGGCCACAATGCCGATATCGAACACCAGGCCAACATCGCCGCCGAACTGGAATCGGCCCAGGCCCAAGTCGCCATCGCCGAACTGGTACTGCGCGCCACCAGCGATCTGTTCAACGCCCTCGGTGCATCGGCCACCAGCACCGCAAAGGCCCTCGACCGCCATTGGCGCAATGCGCGCACTGCGGCCTCGCACAACCCGCTGATCTACAAGGAACGCATCATTGGCGATTGGACGATCAATGGTACGGAGCCGCCGTATGTCTGGCAGATTGGCGGCGGAGTGCAGCGCGAGGTCAACGCAGCAAGTCGCTGATCCAGTCGATCTGTCGGACGAGATCCTGCACCACTTCCTCGGGCACGGCCTGTCGCGCCCGGGCGAAGCCCTGCAGGGTCTTGTGCTTCTGGCGCAACCTGCGCTGCCACTTACCGAGGAAAGCAGGGGTGCGTGCCTCCATCAGCAACGGGCCGAAGTACAGTTCTTCGGCGCTGTACATCACCGGCCCGGTGCGCTCGGCGACGATGATTTCATAGTCGAAGCGGTTCTCCCGCAACACTTCCTCATCGAGAATGCGGTAGCCGTTTTCCATCAACCACAGGCGCAGCGGTTGCTCACCGCCGTTGGGTTGCAGGATCAGACGCTCCTGGCCGCTCAATCGCGACCTGTCGCGCTCCAGTATGTCGCGGATCGTCTCGCCGCCCATGCCACAGAAGCTGACCGCCGTGATCCCGTCACCCGGCTCGATTGCCGCCAGGCCATCAGCCAGGCGCACGGTGATCCATGGTTCGAGGCCATTCTCACGAACCGTCCGTTCAGCCGCGTGAAACGGCGTCACCGCCACCTCCCCGGCCACCGCCGCGACAATGATGCCACGGCGCATCAATGCCACCGGCAGATAACCGTGATCCGAGCCAATATCGGCCAAGCGCGCCCCCACCGGCACCTGCGCCGCCACCCGCTCCAGGCGCATGGACAATGTCTGTTCGTTCAACCGCAACCCCTTAACACCACAAGCGTCCGACAGCGTTGGCCGGATCGGGCTGCGATTCTGTCGGGCTACACGGTGCATTTCAAATTTATGTGACCAGGGTCGTGACTTTGACAACACCAGCCTGCGCACCTATAACCGCTCCTGGCCCACCGCCAGGTCAATAAACCAGATGAGAAACCGCCATGAATGACCGTCAAGCAATCATCAGAGACTTGATCGCAGCAGTGATGAAAGCCCGAAAGTCCGACGAAATCGTCTATCAGTCGGAGTGGCTCGGCTACATCCCGTTCGGGGTCTACCACTGGGTCGAATGCCAGGGCGAAGACGTTTCCGGCGACTTTCCGTTTGGATGGTCGCTCGAAGACCTGGCGGGTCTTGAGCAAATGGGATTTCTGAAAACGCTTGAAGCTTATGAGAACCCTGACGACTCGTTTGATCGGGAGATCAGGTATCGCGTTTGTGGCTGAGCAATGGTCATAAGTTAGCAGGTCGTGCCCGTCGAAAACTTCACCTTTACAGTGCCCTCTCGTCCATGGAGGATCTGAATGGAAGAAAGTCCTCACGGATTACCTGTGCAGCCAGTTTCTGGACGTCCCTGAGGGCGATCACCTTCGTTCCTTTCCAGTCTTCTTTAGGCAACAAACTCCGGACAGGAGCCTCTGGCCCGTTATAGGCCACTGATGCAGTGTTCGACGTGAAGTCGATTCTAAAAAAGAGCAGGTGGTCGGCAAAGCCCACTCCCGGTGTAAAAGCGGGTCCCGAATTGATCCTACCCGTTGCCTTCACTTGTACGGTCCTTCCATTTCGAGTCAACGCATCCACACCACCTGTACGTTTAGGTGGCAGCACGAGGTCGAAGTACTCCAGTGCCAAAGCTTCTGCGATGTCGCCCACCAGACGCCCGTCGAGAGTGAACTTCAGTCTCGTACTCGAATAGTGATTAACCAGTGCTTGTTGTGCCTTCCATAAATCGCGTATCACCTCGGGTAACTGCAATACGGGCTCTTTTCCATCCATTCAAACCTTCTCCTTTATGGCAATTTCCAGATGTCTATTGTGAAGTACCGATCTGGACCGTAGCGCTGCATGCTTCAGATCTTGCCAGCCAAAACAACCAAATCCCTTAGGCTTCGCAGCCAGAAAAAAGCGCCTGAGAGATGGCATTCACTGTCTCGCGTGGTGCCCATCATCACCATCCAGACACAGGGATGTCCATGCTTCATCTACCCAGGATCGAGGGTGCCGCGTCGCTGCCTTCAATGCTCGGCAAATCTGTCAGCCATCTACCACTAGGGACACTTGCGCCTTAATGGCAATGACGGCAAACCTTAAAATCGCGAGTTCGAGCACGTGGAAGTCAGTTGCTTTACCCGCCAAGCCAGTACCCGCCAGATTTATCGCATCAGTAGCCAGCACTTGTTGTCGACATCTGCTCAACCACTTGAGAATGCATTGAACCCAGAATAACTCACCCGATTTGTTGATGCCGTGCGCGCCGAGCTGCTCAATCCAGACCAACTGGCAACGCTCACCACTCGGATAACGCATGGAAATCAGCTAAGGTGTACCTTTACCTGGAAGCCTATGACCTGTGTGTAGAAACCGCCGGCAGTTCTTCTCGTTCAGATCAATACGCTCAAGGCTGCGGAGTAATAGCAATTATGGCCAAGGCTTCTCAAGCGCCTGAAAGACGATTGGGAAGCCTTTGTTTGTGCGCCTCCGGCATAAATGGGTAGGATGCGGTCAACATCATCCGATCTAGAGTTTGCTCATGGTTTCCGTGGTCGTTCAGGAAGAAGTCCGAAGTCGTCTTCGTCGTGCTGAGAGTGAGCATGAAGCGAAGGTCCTACTCGCCGTGGAGTCAGGCAGTCGTGCCTGGGGGTTCGCCTCGCCCAACAGCGATTACGACGCCCGCTTCATCTACGTCAACAAGCCTGAATGGTACCTCTCTGTCGGACTCGAGGAACGACGCGACGTCATCGAATACCCCATCGTCGACGATATGGACATCAATGGCTGGGACCTGCGCAAGGCATTGCGGCTGTTCTGGAAGTCCAATCCAGGCTTCGTCGAATGGCTGCAGTCCACCATTGTCTATGAACACTCAGGATCTTTTCACGAACGAGCCAAGGCCCTGCTGCCACAGGTGTATTCGGTCGAAAGTGGAATCTATCATTATCGCAGCATGGCCAAGACTAACTATCGGGGGTACTTGCAGGCCCCTCAAGTGCCGCTGAAGAAATACTTTTACGTGCTGCGACCCTTGTTATCGGTGCGATGGCTGGAGAAATTCAATACACCTGCTCCCATTGAGTTTGACACGCTGCGAACGGTCATCGAGGGGCAATCAGAACTCCAGAGTGCGATCGACGACCTGCTGGCAATCAAACGCACATCTCCAGAATTGGGGCTGTCCCCGCAGGTCATGCCCATCCAACAGTTCATCGAACGCGAGCTGCTTCGTCTTGAGGCCATCAAGCCGACCCGTAGCGAACGCAAAGAAGTCGAACCCTTGCTTTCAGAGCTGTTTCGTTCAGTGCTGGAAGAGACCTGGGGATGATGAGCAGCCTTTTTCAATATTCCCGTATTGAGGCAGGATGCGGGCAACCAACAAGCTACGACGGCGTGTGATCACACCTTAGGTCAATAGGCAACCCTGGACCGCAACGACGAACCGGTTATGAACAGACTGTCAATACAGCCGATCTGCGCACTCTCTCCTGGCGTTCAGATGTTAGAAGCAGAAGCGGTTGCGGAAGGTTTCAGGTTCCTGACGCGCTTGATTGCAGAGTGGGAAAGCGGCGTGAACCAATTTGATCGGTCCGGCGAGGGATTTTTTGGTGCCTTTCGCGACGATCAACTGATCGCTGTCGGTGGCCTTTCCTATGATCCTTATGCCGGGTCAGACACCGGAAGATTGCGCAGGGTTTATGTCGCGCCTGCATCAAGAGGTCAGAATGTGGGTAGGTTCCTGGTCAATTACCTTCTGGAACACGCAACCCAGCAATTTCGTACGGTACGCCTATCCACGGACACACCAGAGGGTGCCGCGTTTTACCTTCGCTGTGGGTTCCAGCCAATACGGGATGATTTTGCTACACATGGGAAGTCATTGACCCCGACAAAATAGCCAGGCAAAGACCATGCTCATCGAACCCTTCTCCATCAACATCTCCGAGCCCGCCCTGGAAGACCTGCGCCATCGCTTGCGCAATACACGGCTGCCCGAGCCCTTGCTCGATCAAGGCCGGAGCGAAGGCATGGACATGAGCGTGCTGCGCGATCTGCTTGCTTACTGGTCGACCGGGTTCGACTGGCGCGCGCGGGAGGCTGAGCTCAATCGCTTGCCGCAGTTTGTCGCCGACATCGGCGGGCAACGGGTTCACTTTGTTCATCAACGCGGTATCGGGCCGGATCCGATGCCGCTCGTCCTGACCCACGGCTGGCCCGGTTCGTTCATCGAGATGCAGCGCATCATTGCGCTGCTGACGGACCCGGCCAGTCACGGTGGCGACCCGGCGGATGCGTTCCATGTGGTGGTGCCGTCGCTGCCCGGCTACACCTTTTCCGCGCCGTTCATGCAAGCAGGTATGGGGCCTTATGAGATTGCCGGGCTGTGGCACGCCTTGATGGGCGGGCTGGGTTATGAACGCTTTGGCGCCCAAGGCGGGGACATCGGCGCGGGTGTCTCGACCTGGCTGGGTGTGCGGTTTCCCGAGCAGGTGACAGGGATTCACCTCAATTACATTCCGGGCTCCTACCGCCCTCCCCTGGGCGAAACCGAGCCGCCGCAAACAGCGGAGGAAACGCTTTTCCTCCAGCGCGCCGCCGCATTTGGCGATGCCGAAGGCGCATACGCCCACCTGCAGCGAACCAAACCCCAGAGCCTGGCCGTGGGCTTGAACGATTCACCGGCCGGACTGTTGGCCTGGATGGGGGAAAAGCTGTTGGCCTGGTGCGATACCGACCCGGCCATCGACCGTGACTGGCTGCTGACCAATGTGACGCTCTACTGGCTGACGAACTGCATTGGCTCGTCGTTTCGTCAGTACGTGGAAGGCAGCAAGCGTCCCTTGCAGTTCAACAGCGGGACGCGGGTGAAGCCTGCGGTCGGGGTCGCGTTGTTTCCCAAGGAACTGCCCATGCCGCCAAGAAGCTGGGTGGAGCGGTGCTGTACAGTGGAGCGCTGGACCACGATGCCCCGTGGCGGTCACTTTGCGGCGCTGGAGCAGCCGGCGTTGCTGGCGGCGGATATCAGGGCGTTCTTTCGGGCGTTGCGCTGATTGCTGCGCCTCTGTGGGAGCGAGCCTGCTCGCGATGACGGCGACACATTCAACCTCGATGCAAGCTGACCCGGCGCCATCGCGAGCAGGCTCGCTCCCACGGAGATCCGGGTGTTAGTGACGGAACTGATTGTTCGAACAATCTTGTAGGCAATCACCACCGTGACGAGGAAGGCAAACCTGTGGGAGCGAGCCTGCTCGCTCCCACAGGGGATTGGCGGGGAATGAAGGACTTTGTCCTCTGAGATCTTCTCGCAGGCTGACAAGGACTGAAACACATCACCCACCACACTATGCCAATCGGCCGATGTTCATCCGCCAGGGGTTTTCGATACTCGAATCTCCGGCACCACCTGGAACCGTCCGCGGTTCGAGCTGGATGGCCTTCGTTCGAATTGTGGAGTGATGCATGCGTAAATCGAATCTTCTGAACACCGCCCTGTTGATCGGGGTGATGTCGGCCACCACCGCCCAGGCTTTCGAAGCGGGCGATGTTCTGATCCGCGCGGGAGCCGTGACCGTCGACCCTCGGGAAAGCAGCTCCAGCGTGCGCGTCGATCGCGGTAGCCTCGCCGGTACCGACCTGGGCGGCAAGGCGAGCCTGAACAGCGACACCCAGTTGGGCCTGAATTTCGCCTACATGATCACCGACCACCTAGGCGTCGAGCTGCTGGCGGCGACGCCATTCGAACACGACGTGAATATCTCCGGCACCTCCGGTGGCATTGCCGATGGCAAGTTGGGATCCCTCAAGCATCTGCCGCCAACCGTGAGCCTGATCTACTACCCGCTCGACAACAAGGCAGCCTTCCAGCCCTACCTGGGCATTGGTATCAATTACACCTGGGTCTACGATGAAAGCGTCGGCAGCCGCGCCAGCGCAGCAGGCTTCGACTCGTTTCACGCCAGCAATTCTTGGGGATGGGCAGCCCAGGCGGGCGCAGACTACATGCTCACCGATCGCCTGATGCTCAACGCACAGATGCGCTATATCGACATCGAGACCGATGCCTATGTAAGCAATACAACGCTTGGGGTCAGGTCCAAAGTGAATGTCGAGGTGGACCCTTTCGTGTACATGGTTGGGCTGGGTTACAAATTCTGAACACAGCAGCCCTCTGTGCCCGGGGAACGGTGCGCAGCCGACCAGGGCTGCGCACCGAACCTTTGCGCTAGGATTCCGTCAACGCCGCCTGCACCAGCGGGTGCAGCCCATCGCCGGGGTTTTCCACCTGCCACTTCATCAGCTGATTGCGCATGACCGGCGTCCAGAAATTCTGGATATGCTGACGTACGCCATTCACCGCCAGTGTCCTGTCCGGCTCGCTGGAGAAGTACTGGCCGATCTGGTTGGCCATCTTGATCAGGCTTTCGGTACTCATCGACGCACCTCGGCTTTCTCGGCATGACGACGTTCGCGCAGCAGACGCCCCTGTTCATCGCTGAAAGCCTGGTAGCGTTTCTGCCATTCCGAAGGCTGGCTGACCCGCACGATTTCCACCGCCGTCACCTTGTATTCCGGGCAGTTGGTGGCCCAGTCGGAGTTGTCGGTGGTGATCACGTTGGCACCCGATTCCGGGAAGTGGAAGGTGGTGTAGACCACCCCTGGCGCCACCCGCTCGGAGACCTTGGCCCGCAGCACGGTTTGCCCGGCGCGGCTGCCGATGCCGACCCAGTCGCCCTCGACGATACCGCGGCTCTCGGCGTCGCTCGGATGGATTTCCAACCGGTCTTCCTCGTGCCAGGCGACGTTTTCGGTGCGACGAGTCTGGGCACCTACGTTGTACTGGCTGAGGATACGTCCGGTGGTCAGCAGCAACGGATAGCGACTGTTGACCTTCTCGTCAGTCGGCACGTAGCCGGTGAGCATGAAGCGCCCTTTGCCACGGACGAACTCGTCGATGTGCATGATCGGCGTACCGTCCGGCGCGTCATCGTTGCACGGCCATTGCAGGCTGCCATGGCGATCCAGTTCGGCGTAGCTGACCCGGGTGAACGTCGGCGTCAGGCGGGCGATTTCATCCATGATCTCGGAAGGATGCTTGTAGTTCATCTTGTAGCCCAGGGCTTCGGACAGGGCCATGGTGGCCTCCCAGTCAGCCTTGCCTGCCAGGGGCTCCATCACCTTGCGTACCCGCGAGATACGGCGCTCGGCGTTGGTGAAGGTACCGTCCTTCTCAAGGAACGAGCTGCCCGGCAGGAATACGTGGGCGAACTTCGCCGTCTCGTTAAGGAAGATGTCTTGCACCACCACGCATTCCAGGGCGCTCAGGGCCGCGGTCACGTGCTGGGTGTTCGGGTCGCTCTGGGCGATGTCCTCGCCTTGGCAATAAAGTGCCTTGAAGGACCCATCCAGCGCCGCCTCGAACATGTTCGGAATGCGCAGCCCCGGATCGGGTTGCAGAGTCACGTTCCAGGCCTGCTCGAACTGGGCGCGTACCACATCGTTGGAGACGTGGCGATAACCGGGCAGCTCGTGGGGGAACGAGCCCATGTCGCAGGAGCCCTGCACGTTGTTCTGCCCGCGCAACGGGTTCACGCCGACGCCTTCGCGACCGATGTTACCGGTGACCATGGCAAGGTTGGCGATGCCCATCACCGACGTACTGCCCTGGCTATGCTCGGTAACGCCGAGGCCGTAGTAGATGGCTGCGTTGCCGCCAGTGGCGTAGAGCCGTGCGGCGGCGCGGATCTGCTCGGCAGGCACGCCGCACACCGGGCCCAGGACCTCGGGCGCGTTCTCCGGCAAGCTGACGAAGTCACGCCAGCGGGCAAAGTCCGCGGCCTCGCAGCGCTCGTCGACGAAAGGCTGGTTGACCAGTCCTTCGGTGACGATCACATGGGCCAGCGCATTGAGCATCGCCACGTTGGTGCCCGGGCGAAGTTGAAGGTGCAGGTCGGCGCGGGCATGGGGCGAATCCACCAGGTCGATGCGCCGTGGATCGATGACGATCAGCCGCGCACCCTGGCGCAGGCGACGCTTGAGCTGGGAACCGAACACCGGGTGGGCATCGGTCGGGTTGGCGCCCATCACCAGGATCACGTCGGCCAGCATCACCGAATCGAAGGTCTGGGTACCGGCGGACTCGCCAAGTGTCTGCTTGAGGCCATAACCGGTCGGCGAATGGCAGACCCGGGCGCAGGTGTCGACGTTGTTGTTGCCGAAGGCGGTACGCACCAGCTTCTGCACCAGGTAGGTTTCTTCGTTGGTGCAGCGGCTGGAGGTGATGCCGCCGATGGAGTCGCGGCCGTATTTCAACTGAATGCGACGGAATTCACTGGCCGCGTAGTTGACGGCTTCGTCCCAGCTGACTTCCTGCCACGGATCGTTGATGTGCTTGCGGATCATCGGCTTGGTGATGCGATCCGGGTGAGTGGCGTAGCCCCAGGCGAAACGACCCTTGACGCAGGAATGGCCGTGGTTGGCCTGGCCGTTTTTGTCCGGAACCATGCGCACCAGTTGGTCGCCTTTCATTTCGGCGCGGAACGAGCACCCGACACCACAGTAGGCGCAGGTGGTGATGACGCTGCGCTCCGGCTGGCCGATTTCCACCACGCTCTTTTCCATCAGCGTGGCCGTCGGACAGGCCTGCACACAGGCGCCGCAGGACACGCATTCAGAGTCGAGGAAGTTGTCACCGCCAGCGGCCGCCACCCGCGAATCGAAGCCGCGTCCGGTGATGGTCAGTGCGAAAGTGCCTTGGGTTTCCTCGCAGGCCCGCACGCAGCGGTTGCAGACGATGCATTTGCTCGGGTCGTAGTCAAAATAAGGGTTGGAAACGTCCTTCGTTTCGGCCAGGTGGTTGTCACCCTCATAGCCATAGCGCACTTCACGCAGGCCGACCTGCCCCGCCACTGTCTGCAATTCGCAGTTGCCGTTGGCCGAGCACGTCAGGCAGTCCAGCGGGTGGTCGGAGATGTACAGCTCCATCACGTTACGCCGCAAGCCGGCGAGTCGGGAGGTCTGGGTGCGCACCACCATGCCTTCGGTGACCGGCGTGGTGCACGAGGCCGGATAGCCGCGCATGCCGTCGATCTCCACCAGGCACATGCGGCAGGAGCCGAACGGTTCCAGGCTGTCGGTGGCGCAGAGTTTGGGGATGGTGGTGCCGAGCAATGCCGCGGCGCGCATCACCGAGGTACCGGAGGGAACGCTGATTTCGCGGCCGTCGATGCTCAGGCTGACTTGCACCTCGCTTTCGCGTTCGGGGGTGCCCAGGTCGATATCGCTGGCGGGATCGAAGATATTGATCATTGGTCGGCCTCCGTGGTCGCCAGACCGAAGTCGGCAGGAAAATGCTTGAGGGCGCTGGCGACAGGATAGGAGGTCATCCCACCCAAGGCACAGAGCGAACCGTATTGCAGGGTGTCGCAGAGGTCCTGGAGCAACAGGACCTGTTCCTGGCGGGCACCGGCATCGGTGCTGGCGAGCAGCCGGTCCACCACTTCCACCCCACGGGTGGAGCCGATCCGGCACGGCGTGCATTTGCCGCAGGATTCTTCGGCGCAGAACTGCAGGGCGAAACGGGCCATATGCGCCATGTCCAGGCTGTCATCGGCCACCACCACGCCGCCGTGGCCAAGCATCGCGCCCATGGCGGCAAACGCCTCGTAATCCAGCGGTGTATCGAACTGCGAAGGTGGCACCCAGGCACCCAGCGGGCCACCCACCTGGGCGGCCTTCAATGGCCGGCCGCTGGCGGTACCACCGCCATATTCTTCCACCAGCTCGCGCAGCGTCAGGCCGAAGGCGCGCTCCACCAGGCCGCCATGGCGGATGTTGCCGGCCAGTTGGAACGGCATCGTTCCCAGGGAACGGCCCATGCCGAAGTCGCGGTAGAACTGGGCGCCCTTCTCCAGGATCACCGGGACCGAAGTCAGGGTCAGCACGTTGTGAACCAGGGTTGGCAGCCCGAACAGGCCTTGCAGCGCAGGCAACGGCGGCTTGGCGCGAACCGTGCCCCGCTTGCCTTCGAGGGACTCCAGCAGGGCGGTTTCTTCGCCGCAGATGTAGGCACCGGCGCCCACCCGGACTTCCAGTTCGAAAGCACGGCCACTGCCCGCCACGTTGGCGCCCAGGTAGCCGGCCTCGCGGGCGATGCCCAGGGCATCGTTCAACGTCGCGACAGCGTCCGGATATTCCGAGCGCACATAGATGTAGCCCATGGTGGCGCCTACCGCGATACCCGCAATGATCATGCCTTCGATCAGCAGGAACGGATCGCCTTCCATCAGCATGCGGTCGGCGAATGTGCCGGAGTCGCCTTCGTCGGCGTTGCACACCACATATTTCTGCGTACCCGGCGCATCGCGCACGGTGCGCCACTTGATGCCCGCCGGGAACGCCGCGCCGCCCCGGCCGCGCAGGCCCGAGTCGAGCACGCTGGCCACCACTTGCGCGCCATCCTGTTGGATTGCGCGAGCCAGGCCCTGGAAGCCGCCATGGGCGCGATAGTCATCCGCCGACAGCGGCCGGGTGATACCGGCGCGAGCGAACAGCAGGCGCTGTTGGCTCTTGAGATAAGGGATGTCCTCCACCGGCCCCAGGGCCAATGGATGGTTGCCGGGCTCGCCTGCCAGGGCGTCGAGCAGCCCAGGCACGTCCGCCGGTGTGACGGGGCCGAAGCCCAGCCGGCCGCTGGTGGTTTCCAGCTCCAGCAGCGGTTCCAGCCAATAGAGGCCACGGGAACTGGTGCGCTGCACCTCCAGCGGCAACTGCCGCCGCTCGGCCTCGCGCATCAGCGCGACGGCCACCGTGTCCGCGCCGACGGCGCGGGCTACCGAATCGCGGGGAATGCAGAGCTTCAGCATGTGCCTTCCTCCAGGCAGCCATTGACCAGCTCGCGCAGGCGCTCAGGCGTCAGCCGTGCGTGCAACTGGCCATCCAGCTCCAGGGCCGGCGAGCAGACACAGGCCCCCAGGCAATAGACCGGCCGCAAACTGATGCTGCCATCGGCGCTGGTGCCGTGATCGTCCAGAGACAGTTGTTCGCGCAATTGGGCAGCCAACTGTTCGGCCCCCATGCTTTGGCACGACTCCGCCCGGCAAAGACGCAAGGTATGGCGTGCGGGCGGCGTGGTACGGAAATCGTGATAGAAACTGATAACGCCGCGCACTTCAGCCAGACTGAGGTTGAGGGCATGGGCGATCTCCGGGACGGCCGCGTCGGGAACGTACCCGCAGCCCTCCTGGATGGCATGAAGAATCGGCAGCAAGGCACCGGGGGTGTCCTTTTCGCGCTCCAATACACGTTGAATCAGAGGCAGGTGAAGCGTCTCATCGGGCATAAACTTACCTCGGCATCTCGAACGACACTGCTGAAGGCAGTCGTCCGGAGTCTTGGCTGCGGCGTCCGGCCACGTCACGGAAGCGTGGTTGTCCGGTCGCCCTCCTCGCTCTCCGGTCAGGCATCTTGGTGCGCCTGATCCGGGGCATCGTTACAGCTTGCCACTCCCGGGAACTGGCAATTGCACATGGACGACAAAACGCGTTCTGAAAGCGACTCGAGGTGAAAGTCGCCCGCGTTCCACGGGAACTTGTCTTATAACCCATTGCCGGCGACTTGCACATTGGCGAAAACAGCTCTAAACCCACTCATTCATATAGCTCATGAGAAACGCAGGATGCGGGAAGCAACGAGTGAACTGGAAAAGCAAATTGATCTGGCAACGAAGCTGCTTTCCCTGGCGGCGAAAGTTGGCTTACTGACTGGCGGGACGTGCATCGTCAGCTACCTGCTCGGCAATGGCCATTACCCGCAAGGCGTTTCCATCGGAGACAGCCTGCTGTTTTTGGTCGCGGCGTTCTGTTTCGGGGTCATCTGCCTTTACTTTTCGGTGTCCGTCACGGCTGCGGGCGTGTTGCTTGCACCAATGTTCGTACCGGTGCTGAGATTTCTCATCTGGGTGACAACGATATTCCGTGCTGAAAAGTCCAAAGCGGAACTGAAACTACAAAAAATAACGTTCCTGACGGTGTTTTTTGGCATCTGTGGTGTGGTGACCATTTATTTTCTTGCGCGCAAGAATCCCCTGGAACATATCCCTCTCGTTCTGTTGCCAATCTTTCAATACGTCGTTTATTCGGCCTTCTTACAGCAGAACAACAAGATCAAAGCCGCTTACGGACCGCCCTCGAAAATAGCCGATACCGAGTCTTCCGAGACAGACGTCCGGGTCGATGTGAAACCCATGAAAAGACTCAGGGCGATGATCGCCGGACTCCTCATCCTGACCCCCATTCTCATGGGCGGCGTCACCTCGGACTTACTGCAAACCGCCATGAGCCTGGCAAAGATACGCATCGAACGAGCGACGATTCTGGTAAAGCCGCCTTATGCCAACTTACTGCCTGCTCCCCAGGACTCACCCTTGCAAGACTATAAAACCTTTGAAAATGCGACCGTGGTGTTCCGCGGGGTTGGCAACTCGACACTGATTGAAATGCGTACCGCAGATACGGCTATCCGGCTGGAAATCCCCAATGACTCGATCATCATCGAACGCAACACGAGACTCATCACTCAACCCAAACCGGAAACTGGAGATAAAGCCGGATAATCAGGGCAATTGAATCCCGCACGACCTTGTAGGATTTCCGGATAGTGGGCGACCTTACAAAAAGGGGCGCACAAAACACTGTTCCATGACCCGCCGCCCCCACTGCTGCCCTTCCTGCTCATGTTCCAATCTGAAACCGAAATCTTCATATAACCTGCGGGCTGCATCGAGCCCCTGGAATGTCCAGAGCCGGGTAGCAGGAAACTGCCACTGGTCACAGAACTTCATCGCTTCGGCCAACAGGCGCCTGCCTGCCCCCTTGCCCCGGGCGCAGTCGTCGAGAATGAAACAGCGCAGGATCGCTTCACCCCCTTCGCCTTCACCGTCAATGGCAATCGAGCCGACAATGCGCTCACCCTCCAGGGCCACCCAGACCTCATTGCGTGGGTTGTGCAAACGCCCCATCAGTTCGGCCATGTCCGAGGCCACCAGGCTTTCGAAGGGCTGGCCGAAATCCGAATGCCGGGCGTAATAATCCGCATGCATCTGGACAATGCGGCCGATGATGCCGGGGCGGTAGCCGCGGGCAATGTCCAATGGCACCGGGGATGACACTTCAGCACCGAGTCGATGCGCGCGAAGTGCGACAGCATAGTGAGCGATGCCTTCACGGACTGTCCGGCGTTGTTCCTCGCTCAAGTGAGACATGGCCGCTTCTACCTGCTGCGTGGCGAAGCGATCGATGGAGCGCAGGGTTTTGGCGCCCTGCGCAGTGAGTCGCAGGTGCTTGGAGCGTGCGTCAGCCCCATTGGGAACCTCTTCGAGCTCACCCGCCTCGATGAGCTTGCGAACCATGCGGCTCACACTGGACTTTTCCAGCCCAAGGAGCTCGACCAGCTCGGCAGCCGTCAGCACCTTCCGGCTCCCGATCTCGACGATGGCGTGCACGGATGAGGGCGGATACGCCGTAGCCGCCAGCGTGGCATTCATGAATCCCAGTTCTCGCACCATGAGGCGCGACGCCGAACGGATGTGGTGGATCAGGTCATGCGGGAAATGGCCCATGGCACACACCTCAGCAGAAATATGCAGTTAGTTGTATAGCACAACCAACTTAACCCTGGGCATGAGGTGCTTTCATTCGAACTTTATTCCTGGCAGGCCGGCTCAAGAAATGCGCGCAACCTGACCGACGCGGCGCTGACGTCAGGAACTGAATTTTCAGGGCCAGGCCTGACACTGCCCCTATTTCAACTCCACCAACCGGAGCGCCTGCGACCCGTCCAGCGACAGGTGAATGGTGGCCGCCCGGCTAGGAAAATTCGGCGCATCGTCGTCGGTATTCTCCATAACCGGAATATCGATCAACGTCTGCTCACCTGTCGGATCACTGACCAGTTTGGCATCCAGCTTGTCGATCGAACGCCAGCTGTCACCACCAATGCGCATTACGTCGAGCAAGTTGTAGCGTTGCTTGCCCTCTTCGTTCTCTTCAGGGTTGAAAACCGCCAGGTATTGGCTGTAATTGTTGCCCATGCCAAAACCTTCAATGGTGAACACCGCAAGCGTTACTTCGCTGTCCTCCCCAGTATCCAGTGTCTGTACCAGCGTCGCTTCAGGGTAGCCGGTGGCATAGCTGTCCTTGAGGAGTGCCACCAGATGCCCGACCTGTTCCTCCAAAGGCTTTGGAAGGGACTTCGGCTCGGCGGCGTGAGTCAGGGTACAGGCGAGGAACAGACTGGCAGTCAGCAGGTGCAATTTCATGGAGGAGAAAGTCCGGGATACGGGAGGTGAGCGCGGATATTAGCGCATCGACAGCAGGATTGATTAGCCCCCATTACCCACAGGAGCTTATTCCCCAAGGAAGGTCATTCAACTCGTCGACGCCGGTACAAACACCGTTTCACGCCCTTTGCGGCCATCGGTCACGATACGATTCACCAGTTCATCCTGGATATGAGCATACTCAGATAAAGAAAGTCGCAGGCGAGCTGCGTTGATCACCTGCGAGAAGATTCGCGTGCCGTTCAGCAGCACTTCCATGGTAATCAGGGTGCTGATCAGTGTTCCGGGGATGCAGTCTGCCTTGACGCTGTAGGTCAGGGGCCGCTTGCCATCGAATTGCTGGAGCACCATTTCGATGGCTGCCATTTCACTGTTGGCTCCGTGACTGCCCGCGACCAGATTACTGGGCTCTTCCCTGCCACCGAGACCATGGCCGCGCAGATGAAGCCATTCCTGATCGTCGCGGACGGCATAGCGCGATGCCGACAGCGACCCACTTTCGATCAATTCCACTGCCCTCCTTGCGTCTTCAACAGTGACGCTGCTCAAGGGGGGCAGCAGGCCGAACGCCGTACCGTTAGCGACGGCAACGAAAAACTTCGCCATGACGCTGCCTTGGGACTTGCGCTTATCGGCATTGCGGCCGGTGCCCACCAGCGCTTGTTCCAGCGACATATTACTGTAGCCCGACTCATCAACCGCCCATTGGCGATGGTTCCAGTCGGCGGCGATCTGGTGCATCGAAGGCTGCTCGCGCTCAAGCCGCATCGTCATGTGGAAGCCGCCCCCTTTGCGCTTGGCCCTGAAGATCTTGCGCCAATGGTAAAGGCTGGAGTGAGGTCGATTTCTCATCAGATACCAACCACGCCCCTTTGAATCAACAAGCCGGCCGAGTGCACCGGTTCCGCCGGGGGTTGGATTGAAATTGAACGGCGGGGTCACCCCTTCCGGCGGATCCATCTCGCCCAGCCCTTCGATTCGAACCTTACCGATGGCAATTTTCGGCGTGACGCGTGCGACATGTTTGATCGTTGCGCTGCTCGGTGGAGAGGCGCTTGGTAGAGAGGCTGAAGCGTCGTCCAGTAACGTATTGCAATAAGGGCAGTACATGAACAGGTCGCTGACCGGGTAGTGGCACTTCTTGCAATTGGACACGGCGCTCACCTCCTTGGATGCGTTGAACAAGGCTAGCACCGGAGTCGACTCCCAGCAGATCAATCAGAAGAAAATAGCGGCGTTGTCCAAATGCGCTCAGCGGGCGACGCATTCTGCGTTGAGGGAAGCTGCCCGGGAAGCGCTGGGTCAGTTTGCATGGGTATTAAATGTGCCACCGTCATCGCGAGCAGGCTCGCTCCCACAGGTTTTGTGATGAGTCCGATTTTCCTGGAAACCTCGAATAATGTGGGAGCGAGCCTGCTCGCAATGGCGCTGGGTCATTGCGCAGGAGTATCACGTCGACGCCCGATGCCTCAACGCCTGGGTCATCCGCTGCAGCAATTCGCTTTCCGAAAACGGCTTATGCAAAACCGGGTACCCGGCGAATTCGCCTGGCACTCCGCTGGCGCCGTATCCGGTGCTGAACAAGAACGGGATGCCGCGATCGCGCAGGATTTCGGCCACCGGAAAAACCCGTTCGCCGGCCAGGTTGACGTCCAGAATGGCCAGATCGATGTGCGCCGCGCTGGCCTCGTCCCGCGCCGTCGCGAGCCGGGCGACCGAGGCCACGATTTCGCAGCCCAGGTCCTCCAGCATTTCCTCGATCAACATGGCAATCGCGCCTTCGTCCTCGACCACGAGCACCTTGACTCCAGCGAACGGAGGCATGCCTAGGCTCCGATCAGAAACGAGAAGCGGCAGTAAACGCCCTCCGGGGCGAAGGTCAGGTCGAACTGGCCGCCCAAATCGCGCTCGATGCAGCGTTTCATCAGGCGCGAGCCCAGCCCTTCCCGCTCCGGTCGAGCCACGGGCGGTCCGCCCTGCTCCCGCCAATCCAGGGTCAACAAGGTGCCGTTTGGCTGGGGTTGCAGGTCCCAGGTCACCGAAAGCGAGCCTGTCTCGACGGACATCGAGCCATATTTCAGCGCGTTGATCGCCAGTTCATTGAGGGTCATCGTGAAGTTGAGCGCCACCCGTGTGCCGACGTCGATGGTCGCACCCTCGATCGTGATGCGATCGGGCTCGAGCCCGAAGACCGGCATCAGCACTTCCTTGGCCAGGGCGTCCAGGGGCGTATTTTCCCAGTGCCGCTTCGTCAACAGGTCATGGGCCCGCGACAACGCCAGCAGCCTTGCTTCGAAGCGACGGTAGCCGTCTTTTGCATCCTCCGCGTTGCGCGCGGTCTGGGCGGCCAGGGATTGCACCGTGGCCAGGGTGTTCTTGACCCGGTGATTGAGCTCGTCGATCAACGTCTTCTGCCGGTTCTCTGCCTGCTTTCGCTCGGTAATGTCCACCAGCATATTGATCGCGCCCACGAGGTTGCCATCGGCATCATGCAGGGGCGTGGGATAGGGATTGAACGGCACACGGGAGCCATCCGGGCGTTGGGCGATGGCCTCGGCCCCGCGAATCGCACGGTTCTCCTTCAACGCCACGGCCATGGGGCATTGGTCGTGGGGAAGCGGACTTCCGTCGGTATTGAACAGTTTCCAGGTCACGCACCACATGTCACCCAGCTCGGGAGTGCGTCCGGACAATTCCACAGCCGCGCGATTGTAGAACGTGATACGGCCTTCGGCGTCGGTGGTATAGACCGCTGCGGGCAGTGCTTCGAGCACATTGCGCAGCTGCCGCTCGCTCTCGCGAACCTGGTTTTCCATGCGCTGCGCGAGGGTGACGTCCTGCAACACCCGCACGCCATAGCGGAACTCGCCGCCCGCATCGCGTACCGACGAACTGTGTATGTCGAGGTAGACAATCTCGCCATCGAGCTTGAACGCGCGCTTGCGCAGCACATAATTGTCCAGTTCACCGGCAACCTGGCGAGCGTACAGGGCGGCGTCCTGCCCGACACTGTCCGGGTGGGTATAGTCCAGGAATGTCATCGCCAGCAGTTGTTCGCGAGTGCGGCCCAGCATACGGCAGAGGGCATCGTTTACCCGCAACAGCCGACCGTCCTCGTCGGCCTCGGCAATCCCGATGGTCGCCGCCTCGTAGGTGGCCGAAAGCCTGTCATCGCTCTCCTGGCGCGCCGCCTCGGCGGCATGAACACACGTCATGTCGATGGTGAAACAGCGGGTGTTGAAGAGTTTCCCCTCCTCGAACCGCCCATTGGAAGTAATCGAAACATGCTTGATGGAGCCATCCTTGGCCCGCAAGCGCGCCGGATAGCTCTCCAGGCAATCACCGCTGCTCAGTTTATTGAGAATGTCGCCAATGACCGGCTCATCGACATGAAACTCGGTGATAGGGCGGCCGATGTATTCCTCTTCCGAGTAACCCAGCAGAGCCAGTTCGGCCTTGTTGGCGCGCAGGATGATGCCCTCGCCACTGACGATATGCAGACCCACGGCGCTGTTGTCGAAGAAATCTTCAAGGTCGGCGCTCTTGCGCCGAAGCTCCTCAGCCAGGGCGTGCTGTGCAGAGATGTCCTGGAAGCAATTGATCGCCCCTTGGATGACGCCACGCCGGTCTCTCAGGGCCCGGATGTTCATGAGTGCCACAAACCGCGACCCGTCCGGGCGCTGGATGACGATTTCCTGGTTGCGCGTCACCTCACCGGTACTGAGCGCCGAGGCCGTCGGGCAGTCCACAAACGCCAGCGGCGTACCGTCGCTCAAGAACAACCGATGGGAACCGCAGAAGCGATCACCGTTCACGCCGAGCTCCGGCTTGCGCCCCCACAGTTCAGCCGCCTCACTGTTGTACCTGACGAGCCAACCCTCGCGGTCGCACAGGTACACCGCACCGGGAATGGCCTCGAGCGCGTTTACCCCCATCGAGACCAGGCTTTCGTACTCGCTCGGCACCAGCGCTTCCCTGGGAAGTTCTTCAACGTTTGACATCAGTGATCCTCAATCCACCTGGCTAAGCGCCCTTGCTGTCCATCGCCCCATGCGTATGCCCGTGTCGGCGGTGCCGGCTCGAATAACGCACTCTGAAGTCAGGTGGGGGGATCTTGCATACAGCGACAATGGAGTCTAGATCCCTATTCGTCGTACGAGTTCAGATTGACTGGATACCCCCGTCCCGGGAGGTCAAAAACCGAACAGCTCTTGAGGCGTTTGCAGCATCAGCGCTTGCATCAGCGATGCCGAACAGTCCAATGCCCGCAACTGCGCCATCACCGTCTCGAACCCAACGCTGTGTTCATGTTGCGTATGCGGCCAGTCACTGCCCCATACCAGCCGTTGCGGGCCGAAGCTGCGCTCGAGCAAGACCAACGAGGCTCGGGCAAATTCGAGGTTCTGTTGATCCGTCCCCGCCAATCGGTAAATACCGGATACCTTCATCCAGACTTGTCCGCTCAAGCCCAGCTCCAGCAATTCGGTAAAACCCGGTTGGTCGATACCCAGGCGCGAATCCGGCCGACCGAAGTGATCCACCACCAGCCTGATGCCAAACGGCATCAGTTGGTGGATCAGCCCCGGTAAGTCCGCCAGGTTGCGGTGTAACTCGACATGCCAGTCCAGCGCAGCCAGATGGCCGAAAAAATCCTGCCAGGCTGCGTCACGAAAATCAGGCAGGTCCTTGCCCATCAGATTCAGGCGAACACCGACCACACCCAGTCGGGCCATGTCATCCATCACGGCACGGCTGATACCTGGCTCCAGCACCACAACCCCGCGCAACTGCTGCGGAGCCTGCTGGAGCGCGGCCAGCAGATAGCGGTTATCGGTGCCAAGAAAGCTGGGTTGCACCAGGACGCCATGGCTCAGGCCATGGGCTTGCAAGTGCTGCAGGTATTGGTCAAGCGTCGCGTCATAGTCAGGTGTGTAGCGTCGTTCGACGGTCAGCTCCAGCCCACGACTGAACACGTGGGCATGGGAATCGATGCCGGTGATTGGCGTAGCAAAGGTGTCAGGCATGGGCGCTCTCGTTACCGTCGACCGTGGCGTTTGCCGATGCAGTGGAGGCTTGAAGGTTGCGCCCGCGGGTTTCCGGAAGACACAGCGCCGCGAGCACCGCCACGCCGTAGGCTATCCCGGCGTCGATGCCGATGGCTGAGCCCAGGGACATGGAGTCGCTCATGTGGCCGACCAGGAAGGGAAAGACCGCCGAGAGTACCCGGCCGAAGTTGTAGCAGAACCCCACGCCAGCGCCACGCACATCCGCCGGGTACAACTCGTTGAACAGCGCCCCGAGGCTCGCCGGAATGCCGGCGGCGAAGAAACCGAGCGGGAACCCCAGGAACAGCATCTGGGTGTTGCTCAACGGCAGGAACACATAGCACTGCACGGTCACGACACAGCACAGCGCGAACAGCACGATGTTCTTGCGACGGCCGATGCGATCAATCAACAAGCCGCTGACCACGCAGCCACACCAGAAGGCAAAGATGATGACGGCCAGGTAACCGCCGGAATTGAGTACCGACAGGTTACGTTCGGTCTTGAGGAAGGTCGGCAGCCAGGTCATCACCGCGTGATAACCACCGTGTGCGCCCAGCCCCAGCAACCCACCAAACAGCGTCACGCGGATCAGTTCAGGACGAAAGATGCCAGCCAGGGATTTGAAGAAGCTCTGCGGGATGGCCTGTTCTTTTTGCAGGCGCTGGAAACTGTCCGGCTCCTCGACGTTACGCCGGACCCAAATGATCAGGAACGACGGCAGCAGGCCGACGATGAACATTACCCGCCAAGCCATGTCCTGGGGTACGAACGAGTAGATCAGCGTGAAGACACCGACCGCCAGGCCCCAACCCACCGCCCAGGCGCTTTGTACCGTGCCCATGACCTTCCCGCGGTACTTGGGATTGATGGTTTCGGCCATCAGCACCGCACCGGCGGCCCACTCGCCACCAATTCCGAATCCCTGCAGCGCCTTGACGATCAGCAACTGGTGAAAGCCGGTGACGAACGCGGACAGAAAGGTGAAGAACGAGAACCACAGAATCATCCATTGCAGCGTGCGCACCCTGCCGTAGCGGTCCGACAACGTGCCGCCGACCCAGCCGCCGAGAGCCGAGGTCACCAGGGTCACGCCGCTGATCAGCCCCGCATCGCCCTTGGACAAGGCAAATGCCGCGATCAGCGCCGGTATCGCCAGGCCAAACATCTGTACTTCCAGCGCGTCGAGCGACCATCCGCCGAAACAGGCCCAAAACGTTTTGCGCTCCCGCGCAGTGACTTGGCGATACCAACTGAACATGATTTTTATCCTTATAAGCAGAACGAAAGGCAGCCGAGAGCGAACCGCGCCGCTACAGGGCCAGTGATGGCAAACACAACAGTAAAAGCCGCGGCGAACGACTCGCCGCCGGGTGACCGCTAATCCGCCACGGTCAACGAATTTCCACGCTGTAGCGGAAATGCTCGGCATGCCCGCGGGAGCGTCGCCACTCCAGCGGGTTGCCGGCGTAGTCCCGCGCCAGACGCTCGATCACCACGACCGGGCTGTTGACCGGCACTTGCAGCAACCGGGCGTGAACGTCATTCACCGATTCGGCGGTGAGGGTTTCTTCGGCATAGGCGACAACCTGACCGCAGGTTTCTTCGTAGATGGGATAAAGCAGCGGCCCTTTCTGGCTAAGGTCGATGTCGAGCAGCGGTTGAAAGCGACTACGCGGCAACCAGATTTCTTCGGCGAGCACCGGCTCGACCTCCAGCAGCCGTACACGAACGATGCGGATCACCGGTGCGTCGACGGGCAATCCCAACGCCTGCGCCACCGCCGACGGCGCAGCCACCGGCTCGATGGACAAGATGCGGCTCTCCGGGACCCGACGTTCGCCCGACGCGCTTTGAAACCGGAAGAATCGGAACAACGAAGACTGGAACTGAGGACGGCGAATAAAGGTACCGCGCCCCTGCTGACGCTCCAGAACGCCCTCGCTGACCAACGCATCGATCGCCTTGCGCACGGTACCGGTAGACAACTGATACTCCGCCGAAAGGGCTGCCTCGGTGGGAATCGCTTCTCCCGGACGCCAGCGATTATTGGCAATCTGTTCAGCCAACTGGTCTCGCAGGCGTTGATAAAGCGGCAGGCGGACATCACTAGAGAGGGCTTTCATCGACTTTATTCACCTTGTTATCTAGTCATATATATGAATATGCGCCGAGTATTTGCCCAGGCAGCGAGGTTGTCAAGAATGGCCTCGGTGTATGGCTGACGAATGGCGTGCTTCGAGTGGCCCGGATCCCTGATCGGGGAAGCTTGATGAGCGGCGACTGACTGAACTTCACACCTTGGCCATGCTGCCGGGCGTGGCCGTGTTTTCTGTGCTGGAAGGCCGACCGCGTCCTTGATCAATATCCCGCGTGACGAGGCAATGCCATGGAAATGAGGGCGGCGAGGAGGACAAAGCCGCTGGAAATCCACAGACATGCTTCCAGTCCGTGGATTTGATAGACCCAACCGGAAAGCAGCGTGCCGATCAATCGGCCCATGGCGTTGGACATGTAATAAAAGCCCACGTCCAGTGATACGCCGTCCTCCTTGGCATAGGACACGATCAGATAGCTGTGCAGGGAGGAATTCACCGCGAACAATGCACCAAACACTGCCAGTCCGCCGAGCAGCACCATCGGTTGCGACAGCCCGGTGCCCAGGCCCAGCGCAATAGTCATCGGCAGGCCAGCCAGTGCCAGCGCCCAGAGGAACGCGCCACGGCCGTCCGGTACATGCCCCCGTTTTTTGCCAGTGATGTAGGGCGCCAACGATTGCACGAGGCCGTAGCCGATCACCCAGGCGGCGAGGAAACCGCCGACCTTCCAGAAGTCCCAGGCAAAGACGCTGCTCAGGTAGACCGGCAAGGCCACCACGAACCAGACGTCGCGGGCACCGAACAAGAACAGCCGCGCCGCCGACAGGATATTGATCGCGGGGCTCTTGGACAGCAGGTCGCGGAACTTGGGCTTGGCTTTTGCCTTGCCCAGGTCCCTTTTCAGCAAAATCAGGCTACCGATCCAGATCAGCGCCAATGCACTGGCCATCGCCAGCAGCGCGCCCCTGAACCCCATCGACGCCAGCAAGGCCCCGCCGAGGAAAAAACCAACGCCCTTGAGGGCATTTTTCGAACCGGTGAGCATCGCCACCCACCGGTAGAGCGTGCCCTGTTGCTCGTTGGGGACCAGAAGCTTGAGGGTGCTTTTGGCACTCATCTTGTTCAGGTCCTTGGCGATCCCGGACAAAGCCTGGGCTGCCATGACCCAGGGAACGGTCAGCCACACTGCCGGCACCGTCAACATGAGCAATGCCACGACCTGCATGCCCAGGCCGATGTTCATGGTGCGGTTCAAACCCAGCCGGGCACCGAGATAGCCGCCCACCAGGTTGGTGATGACGCCGAAGAGTTCATAGAACAGGAACAACGCAGCGATTTGCAGCGGGCTGTAGCCCAACGCGTGAAAGTGCAGCACCACCAACATGCGCAAGGCACCGTCGGTGAGGGTGAACGCCCAGTAGTTACCCGTGACGAGCAGGTATTGCCGCACTTCCGGAGCGAGGGCCGCCAGTGACTTCATGAATGCCCGGCCAGACCAGCCATCCGCGCCAGCTCGACGGTGCGGTTGGCATAGCCCCACTCATTGTCGTACCAGGCGTAGAGCTTGACCTGGGTACCGTTGATGACCAGAGTCGACAGCGCATCGATGATGGATGAGCGCGGGTCGGTCCGGTAGTCGATGGACACCAGCGGCCGCTCTTCGAAACCGAGGATGCCTTTCAACTCGTTCTCGGCGGCGTCCTTGAGCCATTGATTCACCTCTTCGACCGTAGTGGCTCGCTCGACCTCGAAGACGCAATCGGTCAGCGAAGCATTTGCCAGTGGCACCCGCACGGCGTGACCGTTCAGGCGCCCGCGCAACTCGGGGAAGATTTCCGCGATGGCGGTGGCCGAGCCAGTGCTGGTCGGGATCAGGCTAAGGCCCGAGGCACGGGCACGGCGCAGGTCCTTGTGGGGTTGATCGAGCAGGCTCTGGGTGTTCGTCAGGTCATGGATGGTGGTGATCGAGCCGTGGCGGATGCCGAGCTTTTCATGGATGACCTTGACCACCGGGGCCAGGCAGTTGGTGGTGCAGGAGGCGGCGGTGACGATGGGATGTTCAGCGGGTTTGAACAGGTGGTGATTGACCCCCATGACGATGTTCAGCGCGCCCTTTTCCTTCACCGGCGCGCTGACCACCACCCGCTTCACGCCTTGGTCGAGGTAAGCCTGAAGCACCGCGACGGTCTTCATCTTGCCACTGGCCTCGATCACCAGATCGCAGCCTGACCAGTCGGTGTCGGCAATGGTCTTGTGGGCCGTCACCTTGATCCGCTTGCCCTCGATGACGATGTCATCGCCGTCTGCATCGGCCTGGTGGTTCCAGCGGCCGTGCACGGAGTCGAAGTTCAACAGATGCGCATGGGTGGCCGCGTCACCGGCCGGGTCGTTGACCTGCACAAACTCGAACTCGGGCCAATGCCAGGCGGCCCGCAGTGCGAGACGACCAATCCGGCCAAAACCATTGATTCCCACTTTGATCGTCATGTTGTTCGAATCCATATGCGAAAAATCGAATATATGTTTTCCCGTATGTAATGGGAAGCCCCCCGTACCGGTATTGCGGGGGCAAATTGGAAGAGCGGTGGATCAGGTCGTTCAATGTTGGATGTGCCGCCGCCATCGCGAGCAGGCTCGCTCCCACAGGGGCCTGTGTCGTACATAAGCAATGCATGCACCGCCGATCCAATGTGGGAGCGAGCCTGCTCGCGATGGCGGTGGTTCAGCTTGCATCCATGTCGAATGTACCACCGCCTTCGCGGGCAAGCCCGGCTCCCACAGGGGCCTGTGTTGCGTGAAAGTAATGCATGCACCGCAGCTTCAATGTGGGAGCGAGCCTGCTCGCGATGACGGTGGTAAAGTGCACGGCAATCGAATGAGAATCCACTTTGAGAGACCCAGGGTGTACAACCCCCATCTCTCGTCATCCGCAGCGATAACAGCATGATCGAAATCACTGAAGTTTCCATTGCCCAGTTGCGCGCCGCGCTCGAATCTGGACAGACGACAGCGGTAGAGCTGGTCCAAGCCTACCTCGCCAGGATCGAGGCCTACGACGGGCCGGACACGCCAACCGCCCTGAACGCGGTCGTGGTGCGAAACCCCGAGGCGTTGAACGAGGCACAGGCATCCGATGTCCGTCGGGCCCAGGGCAAGACGCTGGGACCGCTCGATGGCATTCCCTACACCGCCAAGGACAGCTACCTGGTGAAAGGCCTCACAGCCGCCTCCGGAAGCCCCGCCTTCAAGGACCTGATTGCCTATCGCGATGCCTTCACCATCGAGCGGTTGCGTGGTGCAGGGGCGATATGCCTGGGCAAGACCAATATGCCGCCCATGGCCAACGGCGGCATGCAGCGTGGCGTGTACGGCCGCGCCGAGAGCCCGTACAACGGCGACTACCTCACCGCACCCTTTGCATCAGGTTCATCCAACGGCGCCGGAACGGCAACGGCGGCCAGTTTCGCCGCATTCGGCCTGGCCGAAGAAACCTGGTCCAGCGGACGCGGCCCGGCCTCGAACAATGGCTTGTGTGCCTACACGCCTTCGCGTGGTGTGATCTCGGTGCGCGGCAACTGGCCGCTGACGCCAACGATGGACGTGGTCGTGCCTTACGCACGGACCATGGCCGATCTGCTGGAAGTGCTGGATGTGGTGGTCGCACAGGACCCGGATACCCGGGGCGACCTATGGCGCCTGCAACCCTGGGTGCCCATTCCGAGCGTCGATGCCGTGCGGCCCGCGTCCTACCCCGCGCTCGCCGCCGCTCCCGAGGCGCTGGCAGGTATCCGCTTCGGCGTTCCCCGCATGTACATCAATGCCGATCCCGACGCCGGCACGGCCGAAGCCCCGGGCATCGGCGGTCCGACCGGGCAACGCATCATCACCCGGGCTTCAGTGATCGCCCTCTGGGAAGAAGCACGCAAGGTACTGGAAGCCTGCGGCGCCGAGGTGATCGAAGTGGATTTCCCGCTGGTATCCAATTGCGAGGGTGACCGCCCCGGCGCACCGACGGTGTTTACCCGTGGCCTTGTTTCCAAGGCGTTCCTCCACCACGAACTGTGGGACCTGTCGGCCTGGGCGTTCGATGATTTCCTGCGGGCCAACGGTGATCCGAAACTCAATCGCCTGGCCGACGTGAACGGCCCGCTGATCTTCCCCCACGACCCGGGCACCCTGCCCAACCGCGAGGACGATCTGGCCGCCGGCATGGACGAATACGTGAAAATGGCCGAACGCGGCATCACGCCCTGGGACCAGATTCCCACGTTGCCGGACGGTCTGAGGGGGCTGGAAAAGACCCGGCAGATCGACCTGGAAGATTGGATGCAGCAGCTTGGACTCGATGCGGTGATTTTCCCCACCGTCGCCGATGTCGGGCCGGCAGACGCCGACGTCAACCCGGTCTCTGCGGATATCGCCTGGAGCAACGGCGTCTGGGTCGCCAACGGCAACCTCGCCATCCGCCATCTGGGCGTGCCTACCGTCACCGTGCCGATGGGCGTCATGGCAGACATCGGCATGCCTGTCGGCTTGACGTTTGCCGGTCGTGCCTATGACGACTCGAACCTGCTGCGCCTGGCCTCGGCATTCGAGTCAACCGGCTCGAAACGGCGGGTACCGCCGCGCACGCCGCCGTTGTCGACTCGCTGAAACCAAAGGGTGGTGGAGCGTTGCCCACCACCCCGCTACGCCGATGCAGGGTACGTCAGCTTGAGCCCGTGCGCCTTTGCGGCAGGATTCAATATCGCCCTGCTCGATTTATCCTTGTCCATGATGTGGATGACCTCGACGTCGCGAAGCAACAGATAGTCGGCGACGATCCTTCGATGGCAGCGCCACCAGACCGCTTCCGCGCACATGATGACGCACCGGTGGGTTTCACCGAGCGCCAGCAGCCGGTTCAGACCGCCCTCGAACGCCTCCGAGAGCGCATAGTCGGCGTAATTGTGAAAACTTCGATTGGTCCAGAACGCGTTGGTCTCTTCAGGGACGGTGCTTGACTTCTTTCGCAGCCCTCCCAGCTCCACGATCTGCTCATGGTTGATTCCAAGCCGGGCCAACTGCCCAGGCAAGGTATCCAAGTTGTATTGGGGATTCGTCCGGGATCGCGGAACCGTTCGCACATCGACCACGGTGTCGATCCCAAAGCTCCCGATGGTTTCCACGAACTGTTCGAGGGTCCTGGTCGAATGACCTATCGTGTAAACATTGTTCATGACGAAGACCCTCGAAACAGCACGGTCAATGGCTGCCGAAGTCGGCGCTTACGCCATATTTCTCCAACAACTTCAGCGTGACACCATTGGTCCAGCCGAAGCCATCCTGCAACTCATATTCGCCCCCGCCACCGCCCTGCCCCGCGCCGGATACGTCGTATTTCTCCACCAGCTTGTCTTCGTCGCGATAGAGATTCTGCACCTGTGCCAGGAAGCGCGTACCAATCTGCTCCGCCAGCGCGGTCTGCTGGTAACGATTCAAACCATCCACCGCCACCCATTGCAGCGGTGCCCAGCCATTGGGCTCGTCCCACTGCTGGCCGTTGCTGACCTGGGTGGTCGCGATGCCACCCGGACGCAGCAAGCCTGAACGTACCGCATCGGCAGTACGACCTGCGCGCTCGGCCGAGGCCAGACCGGTGTATAGCGGAAACAGCGTCGCAGCGGTCAAGTTGGGGCGTTGCTGCTTCAGTTGCCAATCGTAGTCCACGTAATAGCCGCCATCGGCCTTCCACAGATGCTGCTCGATGGCCCGTTGGCGCAGGTCGGCGCGCTGGCCATAGGTCTGGACGCAGGGCACGTTCTGGACAGTCCCGCAGGCCTTGGCGATGGTGCGCTCCAGGTGATACATCAGGCTATTCAGGTCCACCGGCACGATGGCGGTGGTCCGTATCGTCGTCAGGTTCTTGCCGTCGCCCAGCCAGCGGGAGCTGAAGTCCCAGCCACTTTCGGCGTCGGCACGCAGGTCTCGCCAGACCTCCTGTTTCGGCCTGTCCGGCGTCTGTTCGGCGGTCTTGACGTCCTGCAACCACGACTCCTGCCGTGGCGTCGGGCTGGCATCCCAGTAGCGATTGAGCACGCTGCCATCAGCCAGTTTGACCACGTGTTGGGCTGCCGCGCCGGGCTTGAGCGTCTGCGCGCCAGCCATCCAGTAGGCATACTCCTTTTGCAGTTGTGGCAGGTATCGACTGTAGGCCTGGTCCCCCTCGATGTGCGCCTGCAACTCCACCATGTAGGCAAAGAACGGCGGCTGGGAGCGGCTCAGGTAGTACGTGCGATTGCCATTGGGGATATGGCCGTAGGTATCGATCATGTAGGCGAAGTTGTCGACCATCTGCCGCACCCGGGCCTTGTCGCCACTTTGCTCCAGACCGAGCATGGTGAAGTAGGAGTCCCAGTAATACATCTCGCGAAAACGCCCACCCGGGACCACATAGGGTTGGGGCAAGGGCAACAGGCTGCTGTACTGAGGCACTTCCCTGTAGGTTCGGCTCAGCACCGGCCAGAGATTGTCGATGTGCTCCCGAATCGGCGCGCCGGGCTTGGGTGCCGGGCTTTCGGCTTGACCGGACTCGGTGAAATTGGCCTTCACGAAAGCCTTGAGATCGAAGCCGGGGCTTTCACGGCGGGCCAGGTAATCGGCACGGATCTGCGCCGGGTCGCGGTTCGGCAGTGCGTCCACGAAGTGTTTCTGGTCGGTAAACACCTGGCCGCGTTGCACCGCTTCAAACAGCTCCGGGTAGGCCTGGTCAGGTGGCGAGTTGGCCCGTCCCTGGGCATCGGCGTAGCTCCATGTTGCCGGCGGTTGACTGGAACAGGCCGCGCAAAGCACGACGGCGAAGGACAGGCTGGTGAAATGCAAAGGTCGCATCAGTGGACTCCCTGTTGTCGTTCCTGGACAAACGAGTGACATGAGGGAGTGACACTGGGTTCATTTAAATCGCCGGATCGATGGAGTTTGGCCTTTGTCCGGTGACGTCAGGCCCAGGATCACGAAGCATTCGCCAGCCTGGTCTGATTGCGGCCCCGTGCCTTGGCCATGTAGAGCGCCTGGTCGGCTTGCTTGAGCAGGTCTTGTGCCGTCACCTCCTCCATGAGCACCATGACTGCCAGGCCAATGCTCACCGTCACGAAGCCGAACGGCGACCTGGCATGGGGCAGCGCCAGGGCCTCCACGGCTTCGCCCAGGGCCTTGGCATGCTGCAGCGCACTGTCGACGTTGGGTGTCGTGGAGATGAATACAAACTCCTCGCCCCCATAGCGCGCCACCAGGTCACCGGCCCTTTGGGTATGGGCTTTCAGCGCATTGGCGATGCTTCGCAGGCAATCATCGCCAGCCTGGTGTCCGTAATGGTCGTTATAGCTCTTGAACAGGTCGACATCGATCAGCATCAGCGACAACAGTGTTCCCGCGCGCACCGAGCGCCGCCATTCGTTGACCAGGGTTTCATCAAAGTGCCGACGGTTGGCGATTCCCGTCAAGCCGTCAGTGGTGCTCAGCACAACGAGTTGCCGATTGGCTTCCTCAAGCGCCGCAGTCCGGTCCTTGACCTTGAGTTCCAATTGTTCATGGGCATCCTGGATTCGATCCGCCATCGACGCAAAGTCCCGTGCCAGTTCGCCAATTTCATCGGCGGAGCGGATCGGTAGTCTGTCGCGGTTCAGGCGTTCCCGGGACAAACCCAGCGAGCGTGTTGCCTGCATCAGGCGAAACAGCGGGATGGCTACCTGCTTCTGCAGAATGGAGCGCAGGATGAAGATCTCCACCAGCAGGGTCAGCAGTCCAAGGGCAACCACGATCAGCAGGTTGTTGAGAATCGCCGGCACCATCTGCGCCCGGGGAAAGTGCACCGCGAGTGCCCAGGGTGTACCCGGAACGAGGCCCATCGCGACAATGTCGTCGCGTGTCTGCACCACCACCGCCTGGCCGGGCGCCAGCTTGGGCACGGTCTCTAGAAGCGGATAGTCGCCGTCCAGCCCGAGCGAACGGATGGAGGCCTTGCCTTCGCTGGTCTTGACCTGGTCCATCTTGCCTGGATAGTAGATCAGCGTGCCGTCGCCATCGGCGATGAACATGGTGCTGTACGCGCCATCCACGAAGGGTTTGGCCGTGCGTTTCATGAGTTCATCGAGCAGTACATCGACACAGGCCAGGATCTGGTGCTTGCCGGAGGCGTCGGCCACGTCGGGCGTGGCCACGGTGGTCATCCAGGCGTTGTTGGAGGCATCCCAATACATCCGGGTGAACAGCGTTTCGCTAGCTGGGCTCGCAAAGCCGCGCGCATAGAACTCATAGGTTTCCAGCTTCAGGGCATCCGGCCCGGAATAGGTAAAGACCTTGGCGATATCGGCCTGCTGGTAGATGGGAAAGCCTTTCTCAGGCACTACGCCATAAAAATTGAACAGGCGCCCCTGGACGCTGGAGCCATATTTGTACGAGAGGATATACGACAAGGCAAACCGGGCCTTGATGTCATCGTTGGGTGGAATATCGGGCGCGTAGGTGGCTGACATTCCGGCGAAGCGACGGCCGTCCGGCAGCGGTTCACCTTCGAACAGCATCGGTCGCTGGGTGTAGGAGCCATCCTCGTGCCGGTAGAAGATCCGGTCGAAGTCCTGCACCAGTGCAGCTCGGCTTCCCGGGTTGTCGAGGCGGCTCCTGAACTCGTTCAGGAAATTGCGCTGCAGGTCCTTTATTTCGTTGAACGGCAGGGATTCGCGCTGCAAAGTCTGCTCGGTGGAGAGCAACAATTGCGTGGTAATCGCTTTTTCCAGCGAGGACAGGTTCACATAATAGGAAATCGCACCGGCACACAACGAAACCAGGCCGATCCGCAGGACCGCCAAACGCAGCGCACGGGTTGTGAGTGAGTGTTTGCCGGAGCTCAGCCCTGGGTCTTCTTGCGACATCTCTTGCTCTCCGATCCAACATCTCGCCAGCGCCAACGCCAATGCGCATATGAGCAATATCGGCCCGACCGCCCAAGGCTGAAGTTTCCAGGGCGAATTACACGCCAATCCGCCGGACGAGCCGTCCATCTTCCCCCAGGTGACGAACGACGACAGGTGCGACTCAAGCCTGAGTCAACCCAGCCGATAACTATCGAGGAGAGGGCTCTTTGGCCCCACCGTGTCCTGCCGGTTTCTTAGGGTAATTTTCGATGGTCCTGTCGCTTGACCGTTTGCTGGTGCTTGGTGTGCTGATGCTCATGGCTGCAAGCGGATTCTCGCCGAATGCCACGGCAGAGCCTGCGCTACGCATCGTTACGGAGGAACTGCCACCCTATAACATGACGCAGGATGGGCGGATGACCGGCATGAGCACCGAGGTGGTCCAGGCCGTGCTCAAGGAAATCGGCATGCAGGCCCCGATCCAGTCCATGCCTTGGGCGCGCGCCTATCAGTTAGCACTCGATGACAGCAACGTGCTGATCTACTCCATCGCCCGCACTCCTGAACGCGAATCGCTTTTCCAATGGGTCGGCGCCATCGCACCGACCCGCTGGTACCTGTATTCGCTGGCTGACCGGCCCGTGAAACTCAACTCGCTGGACGAGGCCCGTGGTCACCAGATCGCCACCGTCAACCAGGACGTGGGCGAGCAATACCTGGTCTCGAAGGGTTTCCGTATCGGCGAGGAATTGCAGTCGAGCACCAAGTACGAGCACAACTACCGCAAGCTCAAGGTCGACCATGTGGAGATGTGGATTTCCAACGAACTCAACGCCCAATACCTGGTTCGCCAGAACGGCGAAGACCCAGCCAAGGTGTTGATCCGCACATTGCCGATTCCCGCCTTGAGCCGCGAGGAAGGCCTGAGCATGGCGTTCAGCCGCAAGACGCCGGTCGAGACCGTGGAGAAATTCCGCGCCGGCCTGGAGACCATCCGTCGCAATGGCGTCTACGATGCCATCCTGCACAAATGGCTGTGAGATGGCGCGTCACTCCGAGACTCCTTCAATCCAACCACAGGTCAAGGCGTTCAGCTCGCTAGGGCGTCGCCTGGTACTCGCGACACTGTTGTTCTGCCTGCTTTTTACCCTGGCCATGGTCACGCTGCGTACCTGGCTCGCCTGGGAAAACAATCTGGCGGAAATGAATTCGGAACTGGTCCTGATCGACCAGGTGTTCCAGAACACCTTGTCCCACGCCATCTGGGAACTGGACCGTGAATCCCTCGGCAAACAACTCTCCAGCGTCGCCAAGGCGGCACCGGTGGGCCGCGTGGTGCTCAAGATCCTGCGACCCGGACAATCGCCCGAGATCATCGAACTCAATCGATACGCCGTCGTCATGTCCGGCCCGGCGCCCACGCTGCAGCGTGAACTCGTCGCGCAACCCTACGAAGGCGCCAACGAAAAGGTTGGTGAGCTGACCATCGAAGGCGATAACAACCTGCTGTGGGAACGCCTCTGGAGCGAGGCCCGCAGCATCGTCATCACCCAGGTGATCCAGTCGCTGTTACTGGCCGGGTTGGTCATGACCGTGTTCAATCGCCTGGTGACCGTACACGTCATCCACATCGCCCGGCACCTGGGTCAACTCACGCCACAGACCCTCAGGCAGCACTTCAAGCTGCAACGTTCGGTGCGTCGCCAGGACGAACTGAGCCTGCTTGAATCGCAGCTCAACGAACTCCAGGACAACCTCCACACTCACCTGGAGCGCCAGCGCCTGGATGAACTGGCCATTGAGGCCAGCCGCGATCAGTTGGCCGAGTTGGTCGAGGCACGTACCGCGGAACTCAAGGCAGCCAACCAGGCCCTCGAAGCCCTGTCACGGCACGATGCGCTGACCGGGCTGCCCAACCGTCGCTATTTCGACGAGCTCAAGGAAGTCGAGTTTCGTCGTGCGCTTCGCTATAAGACCCCATTGTCGGTGCTCATGTGCGACGTCGACTTTTTCAAGCTCTACAACGACACCTACGGCCATATCCAGGGCGACCAATGCCTGCAGCAAATCGCCGAAACCCTTCGCGGCGTCTTCGAGCGCTCCGGTGAGCTGACCGCCCGGGTGGGTGGCGAGGAGTTCGTCGTGATGCTGCCTAATGTCGACGCAAAGCAGGCCTATGACGCCGCCCAACGGGTTCGTGCCAGCCTGGCCAAGCGCGAACTGCCCCATAGCGGCTCGTCGGTTTCACCCTTTGTCACCCTCAGCATCGGCGTCGCCGAGCTGGACCCGCAGACCATGGATCATTTCGACCTGTTACTACAACGTGCCGACCAGGCGTTGTATCGGGCCAAACATCAAGGACGTAATTGCGTTGCCTTCTAAACCAGTGAGGCCTGTATGCACTATCGCCTGACGCTCTGCTTATGTTTGTTCGCGGCCTTGACCAGCCTGCACAGTCACGCCGAGGGGATCGAAGTCGTCACCGAAGACTCGCTGTACGCGTACCTGCGTGATGGCAAGCTCGTCGGGCCGGGCACCCGCGTCGTAGAAGAGACACTGACTAAAGCCGGGCTGACCGACCACCATATCCTGTTGTACCCCTGGGCCCGGGCTTACGACAAGGCCCTGCACGAGCCCAATGTACTCATCTATCCCATGGATCGCACGGTGCTGCGCGAGCCGCTGTTCAAATGGGTGGGCGAACTGGAACGGGTGACCATCAAGCTCTACAAGCTGCGCGAACGCCACGACATTACCTTGGCCAACCTCGAGGATGCCAAGCTCTATACCACGGGCGTGGTGCGTAACGACTCCAAGCAGTTGCTCTTGCAACAGCAGGGGTTTACCCGGTTGGTGGTATCAGCGGATCGTCGTGATAACTTCCAGAAACTGCTCAACCGTCAGGTCCAGCTCTTGCCGATGCCGGAAAACGCGGCACGGATCATCTGCGACGAAGAGCATGTAGCCTTCGCCGACCTGGAAGAGGTCTACTCCTTCGATGAGCGTCCCGCCCGCGTCTACATGGCCTTCAGCCTGAGCACGCCGGATGAGATCGTCGCCCGAGCGCAGCGCGCTTTCGAGCAGCTCGAGGCGTCAGGTGAAGTGGCGCGGATCATGCGCGAAGAACGCTAAAGCCTTGTGGGAGCGAGCCTGCTCGCGATTGCGGTGGGACAGCCTGCATTGAGGTTGAATATGCCGCCGTCATCGCGAGCAGACTCGCTCCCACGGAAATCCTGGGTTAGTGGCGAAACTGACCATCCGAAAATATCATGGGTAATCACCACCCGTGCTCGCTACCTGAGCAAATGCGGCTAGGCGAACACCTGTCGGCATGACCGATCCTGTGCCCAACGTCCTTCCAGGAGCCTTTGCCCGGTGCACGACAAATCGACCAACGCTGCCTACCTAAAGCGATTCAACACAGTACTCGCCTACATCGACGCCAACCTCGAGGGTGAGCTGTCGGTGAATACGCTGAGCCAAGTGGCGAACTTCTCGGCGTTTCACTTCCATCGACAGTTCACCGCCTACATGGGTTTGCCTGTCGCACGGTACGTGCAACTGATGCGTCTGCGGCGGGCGGCCAATCGCCTGGCATCGCGTGCAGATTATGCGGTGCTGGAGGCAGCCTTCGATGCCGGTTTCGAAAGCCCCGAGGCATTCAGCAGAGCCTTCAGGCGGGCGTTCGGTGTAGCGCCGAGTAGATTCAGGCGGCAACCGAGCTGGCAAGTCTGGAATGCGGCGTTTGAAGTCCCCCACTTTTCCAGGAGCGTCATCATGCAATTACACATCGTGGACTTTTCCGAAGTCAGGGTCGCCGCACTCGAGCATCGCGGCCCGACACAGCTTCTCGATGAAAGCGTGCGCCATTTCATCCAGTGGCGCATGCAGAGCGGACAATCGCCCGTGGCATCGAGTCGTACCTTCGGTATTCCCTTCACCAACCCCGATACCACGCCGCCGGAAGCATTTCGCTTTGCCATTTGCGGTGAGATACACCAGGCCGTCGCGCCGAACACCTTCGGCATACGCGAAACCCTCATCCCCGGAGGCCGTTACGCCGTGGTGCGACACCTGGGCTCGACGGACCTGATCAGCGAAAGCATCTACCCGATCTACCGCGACTGGCTCCCGAACAGCGGAGAAGAGCTTCGCGACCAGCCGCTGTTCTTCCACTACCTGAGCGTGTATCCAGAGACACCGAAGGATCAGTGGGAGACGGATATTTATGTGCCGTTGCAGTAGCGGTTTCCGGATGGGGGAACTGCATACGCCACAACCCCCTGTGGGAGCGAGCCCTGCTCGCGATGGCATCAGCACAGCCAACATCCCGGCAACCTGACCCACCGCTATCGCGAGCAGGCTCGCTCCCACATCGGACCTGAGTGTACGCAGCCATTGCATACGCCACAAAACCCTGTGGGAGCGGGCTTGCCCGCGAAGACGGCGGCACATTCGACATCTTCGTGACTGACATTCCGCCATCGCGAGCAGGCTCGCTCCCACATTGGATCTGGGGTGTACGCAGCCATTGCATACGCCAAAAAACCCTGTGGGAGCGAGCCTGCTCGCGATGGCGGCGGCACATTCAACCCCTGCGTAACTGACATTCCTCTATCGCAAGCAGGCCTCAGATCGGCCTGTCCACCACCCTGGCATTCCACTGCGCTCGGTAGCGCTCTCGCCACCCCGGGCTGCCTTTATCCAGCCATTCCAGGGTCGCCTCGATACTGTCAGGGCTGATGATGAAGTGCTCGATATGTTCCTCGATCCGCTCATGGGACAGATGCAGCGAATCCAGGTAGCCGGTAAAGGAACTCGCCAACACGACGTATTCATCGCCTTGCTGGCGGCGGCCGGTCCAAGCGGGTAAGCCGGCGACCATGGCGGCCACGTCCTGGCGCCCTTCTCGCAGGTCCAGGAGCAAGAGGCTTGCGCCGCCGTCACGCCCGATTGGAAGCAGCCCGGTCGCGGGGAAGCCGGGTTCCGCCCGCAGTTGCTCCAGTTCAAAGGGGTTGGACTCATACTCTTTGTCCGGATCCAGCCCATACAACGAAAAGCTCAGCAGCTCCTCATCGCCATTGGCCAGGGTCGCGACAACATCATATTCCACGTAGGCGCCGTTGCAGGTCTTGAGAAACTGCCGGTAGTCTTCCGGCAGGCGGGCGCCAAGGCTGGTTTCCAGTTGCGCGATGGCACTGTCCGTGGCACCTGCACGGGTTCGTTCGAGGATCAATCCGCGGTATTCAGTCATTGAGATCTCGCAAGCGCATTACGTGGAGGCGGTACGGGACTAACCCTTGGCCGGGTCCTTGCCTGTCGGTTTGCGCTTCCTGGAAGCGGCCACCTTGTATTCATCGGTACCGGCCTCGGTTGCCAGGTGTGCGACCAGCGGCTCGTTGCGAACGCTGTACTTCGCGGGCTTCCTGGCCGTAGGGCGAGCGGTTTCAATAGGGGTCGGCTTGGCCGGGGCTGCCGATAGAAAAGCACCCGGCTCCATCGCAAACCGCTGCGCCAGCGCATACGCCATCTTGTGACTGATGGGCCGATCCCCACTCAACACCTTGGACACCGCCGTCTTGTCGCCAATTTCAGGGAGGTCCGAGCCCGTGAGCCCGAGCGTCTCCATCAGGTCCCTGATCAATTGCACCGGGGTGCATGTCGCTTCAAACGCGGCAGTGGATTCGCGAAACTGGTCGGAGTCGCGCTGGTAGGCCAGTATTTCGTCTTCGAGCTCGACGAGAATTTTCTCCTCGACCTTGCTCAACTCGCGCCCGTCGGTGAGTTCATCAAGCAGATCGGTCGCACGCTCATAATCGGCGGGCGTCTCGATGCCATGTACGAACTCACCCCGCAGGCGCTCCAGCACCGCGTGTAGCTCGCCAAGCGTTGCGATCACGGTCTGAAAGTCATTCCGGACTGCGCTCATCGTTTTACTCCTTTGTTTCTTGCATACCAGACGTTGGCAACGTCGTAATCGGCATGCGTGCAGATGTGTTTGACGTAGAATTTCTGTCGGATGTAGTGGACACCCCCTATCACCCTGAGATTGTTGCTCCCTACGTCAATCACGACCCAATTCGCTGCGGCTCTCGGCTTGAACAGATCGATACCGTGGGTACCGAACAGTTTCTGCAGGTCCGCGAACGCTGTCGGACGGGCCATCCTCAACATGCGCCGGCAGCGATCCAGCCCGGCCTTGTCGTTCGGGTACAAAATGGCGGCGGCGTCAAAACGTGACGGCTTGAGTATATCCATAGGCTTCCCTGTCCTTGAGTCGGATGCTACTCCAGTTGTGTTTTTTCACAACCGGAATTTTCAGCAGTGGTGAAATTCAAAGAGCGCTTCCCGGAGAAGGGGTCGCGCTCCTCCTGCTGATACTGCCTGGGTGTGCACCCAAACTCCCGACGAAATACTGTGTGCAGATATTGCGCCGACTTGAAGCCGCAGTTGCGGGCAATGTCAGCGATCGCCAAATCCGTCCTCTCCAACCCACTGGCCGCCGCGGCCAACCTGAACCGCAAGATCTCGTCATGCACGCTGCACCCCCGCTCCTTGCGAAAATGCGCTTCCAGCGATGACCGCGACACCCCTACATATCCCGCCACTTGCGCGGTCTTGATACCCTGACAAGCGTATTGGCGGATGAACAGCAGCGCCTGCATGACATAGGGGTTGCCCAACGGTTGATGCAGGCTCGAGGCCTGCACGTTGATCGCGTCGGGAGGTATCAATATCTGCATGCCCGTGGAGGGCATGCCGTGCAGCATCTGGTGGAGCAGGCGCGCGGCGGTGCGGCCCATGGTTTCGGTGCCCTGGATCACTGAACTCAGGGGCACCCGGGTCAGGCTGCGGGTCAGTGGGTCGTTGTCGATGCCGATCAGCGCCACCTGCTCCGGCACCGCGATGCCCGCGGTCAGGCAGGCTTGCAGCAGTTGTCGGGCACGGGCATCGCTGACGGCGATGATGCCGATGGGTTTGGGCAGGCTTTGCAGCCAGGCGATCTGCTGTTCGACGGCACTGTCCCAAAGTGGCGCGCTGGTGCCCATGCCGCGATAGATCTCCGCCGGCAGGCCATCTCGCTGCACCAGTGAACGGAAGGCTTTCTCCCGCTCCTGAGCCCAACGATTGGCTTGTGCTTCAGGCAGGCTGAAGCAGGCAAAGCGCGTGAGGCCGGCTTCGATCAAGTGCTCGTAGGCCAACTTCATCAGCGCGAAATTGTCGGTGGCGACATAGGGAATGCCCTTGGGATAGGCACGCTCATCCTGGTAGGAACCGCCCACCGCCACCACCGGCAAACGGATCCCGGCCAGCGCCTCGCCAATCAGCGGGTCGTCGAAGTCGGCGATGATCCCGTCGCCCTGCCAGCGTTCGATCCCCTTCAACCGGCACAGGAAATCCTCCTCAAGAAAGAGGTCCCAGGACGCGCGGGTGCTGCTCAGGTAGTTACCGATGCCGCTGATGATGCCGCGATCGTAGATCTTGCTGCCGTTGAACAACAGCGCAATGCGGTGGACGGGGGGGATGGTTTTCATTGTTTTCACCCTGGGCCGGTGAACACAGACTAGGCGCGTGGCCCCCGAAGCTCAATACAAAATCGAACTGCCCTCTGGTGATTTTCATAATCATCAGCCACAGGGCCGGCGTTAGTATCGGGACACCGCCAAGAATAAAAAGGATATCGCCCATGCCGTACTTTCCCGGTGTCGACAAGATTCGCTACGAAGGCCCCGCCAGCGATTCGCCCCTCGCCTTCCGTCACTATGACGCTGACAAGCTCGTGCTCGGCAAGCCCATGCGCGAACACCTGCGTATGGCGGTGTGCTACTGGCACACGTTCGTCTGGCCGGGGTCCGATGTGTTCGGTGCCGGTACGTTCAAGCGCCCCTGGCAACACACTGGGGATCCGATGGAGCTGGCCATCGGCAAGGCCGAAGCCGCCTTCGAGTTCTTCTCCAAACTGGGCGTCGACTATTACTGCTTCCACGACACCGATGTCGCCCCGGAAGGCAGCTCGCTGAAGGAATACCGTAACCACTTCGCGTTGATGACCGACCACCTGGAACGCCATCAGGAACAGACCGGGATCAAACTGCTGTGGGGCACTGCCAACTGCTTCAGCAACCCGCGCTTCGCCGCCGGGGCCGCCACCAACCCCGATCCGGAAGTCTTCGCCTGCGCCGCCGCCCAAGTGTTCAGCGCCATGAATGCCACCCTGCGCCTCAAGGGCGCCAACTACGTCTTGTGGGGGGGGCGCGAAGGTTACGAGACCCTGCTCAATACCGACCTGAAACGCGAGCGCGAGCAACTGGGCCGCTTCATGGGCATGGTGGTCGAGCACAAGCACAAGATCGGCTTCAAGGGCGACCTGCTGATCGAGCCCAAGCCCCAGGAGCCGACCAAGCACCAATACGATTACGACAGCGCCACGGTCTTCGGCTTCCTGCAACAGTTCGGCCTGGAAAACGAGATCAAGGTCAACATCGAGGCCAACCACGCAACCCTGGCCGGGCACAGTTTCCATCACGAGATTGCCACCGCCACTTCACTGGGAATCTTCGGCAGCATCGACGCCAACCGTGGCGATCCGCAGAACGGCTGGGACACCGACCAGTTCCCCAACAGCGTCGAGGAAATGACCCTCGCCACCTACGAGATCCTCAAGGCCGGCGGTTTCAAGAATGGCGGGTTCAACTTCGACGCCAAGGTCCGTCGCCAGAGCGTGGACGAACTCGACCTGTTCCACGGCCATGTCGCAGCGATGGACGTCCTGGCCCTGGCCCTGGAGCGCGCAGCGGCCATGGTGCAGAACGACCGGCTCCAGCAATTCAAGGATCAACGCTACGCCGGCTGGCAGCAACCGTTCGGCCAGGCGGTGCTGGCGGGCAAGTTCAGCCTCGCCTCGCTGGCCGAGCATGCCTTCGTCAACGAGCTGAATCCGCAGGCGGTGAGTGGCCGGCAGGAGATGCTCGAAGGCGTCGTCAACCGGTTCATCTACCCCTGACTCCGTTGTGGCGAGGGGATTTATCCCCGCTGGGCTGCGAAGCGGCCCCCAAAAGCAATCCTGATTAGTCTGACCTGCAAAAGAGGCTGTGACATTCCCACGACAAATCTCCGCCCACGACGCTGTGCAACGCTCTACAGTTCTACCGGCATCACGCTCATCGTCAGGCAGTGTCTTTCAAACAAAAATAAAAGGACGCACCACAATGAAAACTGTAAAACGCACCTTACTCGCCAGCGCCCTGGCTTTGCTGTCGCTTCCGGTCATGGCCGATGCGGCGCACCCGAAGATCGGTTTTTCCATCGACGACCTGCGCCTGGAACGCTGGTCCCGGGACCGTGATTACTTCGTGGCGGCGGCGGAAAAAATGGACGCCAAGGTCTTCGTGCAATCAGCCGATGCCAACGAGCAGAAGCAGATTTCGCAGATCGAAAACCTCATCTCCCGTGGCGTCGATGTGATCGTCATCGTGCCGTTCAACGCCACCGTGCTGACCAACGCCGTCGCCGAAGCCAAGAAGGCCGGGATCAAGGTGGTGTCCTATGACCGGCTGATCCTGAACGCCGATATCGACGCCTACATTTCCTTCGATAACGAAAAGGTCGGCGAAATGCAGGCCAGCGGCGTGCTGAAAGCCGCACCCAAGGGCAACTATTTCCTGCTCGGCGGCGCGCCTACCGACAACAACGCCAAGGTCCTGCGCGAAGGCCAGATGAAGGTGCTGCAACCGGCCATCGACAAGGGCGACATCAAGATCGTCGGCCAACAGTGGGTGAAGGAATGGAACCCCACCGAAGCCTTGAGCATTGTTGAAAACGCCCTGACGCGGAACAACAACAAGATCGACGGCATTGTCGCCTCCAACGACGCCACCGCAGGCGGCGCCATCCAGGCCCTGGCCGCGCAGAAAATGGCCGGCAAGGTACCGATCTCGGGCCAGGACGCCGACCTGGCAGCGGTCAAGCGGGTGATCGATGGCACCCAGACCATGACCGTCTACAAGCCCCTGAAGCTGATTGCCTCCGAAGCCGCCAAGCTTTCGGTACAACTGGCGCGCAACGAGAAGCCAGCCTTCAGTTCGCAGTACGACAACGGCAGCAAGAAAGTCGACACCATCCTGCTCACCCCGACCCCGTTGACCAAGGACAACATCGACCTGCTGGAAAAAGACGGTTTCTATACCAAGGCACAGATCGCCGGGCAGTAAGTTGAACACCACCGGTCAGTGAAACTTAGTCCCTGTGGGAGCGAGCCTGCTCGCGATGGCGACAGCACATCCGACATCGATGCACGCTGAACCACCGCTAGCGCGAGCAGGCTCGCTCCCACAGGAGATTGACCGGCAGGCTTATGTGTAAGACCTTTTCCACGAGTCCTTGCCATGTCCGATTACCTGCTGCAAATGAACGGCATCGTCAAAACCTTCGACGGTGTCAAAGCCCTGAATGGCATCGACATCAAGGTCCGGCCGGGGGAATGCGTCGGCCTGTGCGGCGAGAACGGCGCCGGCAAATCCACCTTGATGAAAGTCCTCTCGGCGGTCTACCCCTACGGCACCTGGGACGGTGAGATCCTCTGGGATGGCCAACCGCTCAAGGCACAGTCCATCAGCGAAACCGAAGCCGCCGGGATCGTCATCATTCACCAGGAACTGACCCTGGTACCCGACCTGTCGGTGGCCGAGAACATCTTCATGGGCCACGAGCTGACCCTGCCCGGCGGGCGCATGAACTACCCGGCGATGATCCACCGCGCCGAAGCCCTGATGCGTGAGCTCAAGGTACCGGACATGAACGTCTCGCTCCCGGTGTCGCAGTATGGCGGTGGCTACCAGCAACTGGTGGAAATCGCCAAGGCGCTGAACAAACAGGCGCGCCTGCTGATCCTCGACGAGCCGTCATCAGCCCTGACCCGTTCGGAAATCGAGGTGCTGCTGGATATCATCCGTGACCTCAAGGCCAAGGGCGTAGCCTGCGTCTACATCTCACACAAGCTCGATGAAGTGGCGGCTGTGTGCGACACCATTTCAGTGATCCGCGACGGCAAGCACATCGCGACCACCGCCATGGCCGACATGGATATCCCACGGATCATCACCCAGATGGTCGGGCGGGAAATGAGCAACCTCTACCCCACCGAACCCCATGACATCGGCGAGGTAATTTTCGAAGCGCGCCACATCACCTGCTACGACGTTGATAATCCCCGGCGCAAACGGGTCGACGATATCTCGTTCGTGCTCAAACGCGGTGAAATCCTCGGCATCGCCGGGCTCGTCGGTGCGGGTCGCACGGAGCTGGTGTCGGCGCTGTTCGGTGCCTACCCCGGGCGTCATGAAGGGGAAGTCTGGCTGGACGGTCAACCGATCGACACCCGCACGCCCCTCAAGTCGATCCGCGCCGGCCTGTGCATGGTCCCCGAGGACCGCAAGCGGCAAGGGATCATTCCGGACCTGGGCGTCGGCCAGAACATCACCCTCGCCGTGCTGGAGAATTTCTCGAAGCTGACCCGCATCGACGCCGAAGCCGAACTGGGCAGCATCGACCGGGAAATCTCACGCATGCATCTCAAGACGGCGAGCCCGTTCCTGCCGATCACCAGCCTCTCCGGCGGCAACCAGCAAAAAGCCGTGCTGGCGAAAATGCTCCTGACCAAACCCCGGGTGCTGATTCTCGATGAACCTACCCGGGGCGTGGACGTCGGCGCCAAGTACGAGATCTACAAACTGATGGGTGCGCTGGCGGCCCAAGGGGTGTCGATCATCATGGTTTCCTCGGAGCTGGCCGAAGTGCTGGGGGTTTCCGACCGCGTACTGGTGATCGGCGAAGGCCAGTTGCGGGGTGACTTCGTCAACCACGGCCTCACCCAGGAACAAGTGCTCGCTGCTGCGCTCAGCCATCCCGATGGCCATAACAATAACGATCGGAAGTCCGCGTAGATGAATCAGGTCAAACAACTCTTCACCCGCTACAAAATGCTCGCGCTGGTGATCGCCGTGGCGGTCATCTGGCTGTTCTTCAGCTGGCAGACTGACGGCGGCTTCCTGACCCCGCGCAACCTGTCCAACCTGCTGCGGCAGATGTCCATCACCGGGATCCTCGCCTGCGGCATGGTGCTGGTGATCATCAGCGGTGAAATCGATCTGTCGGTGGGCTCGTTGCTCGGGTTGCTGGGTGGCCTGGCGGCGATTCTCGACGTGGTCTATCACATACCGCTGCTGGCCAACCTCAGCCTGGTGGCCCTGTGCGGCTTGGTCATCGGCCTGGCCAACGGTTTCATGACCGCTTACCTGCGTATTCCGTCGTTCATCGTGGGACTGGGCGGCATGCTGGCGTTTCGCGGGGTCCTGCTGGGCATCACCGGCGGCACCACCATTGCCCCGGTCTCGCCGGAGCTGGTCTACGTCGGCCAGGGTTACCTACCGCAAACCGTGGGTGTGGCGCTGGGCGTACTGCTGTTCTCCCTCACCGTTTTCCTGACCTGGAAACAACGCCGTAACCGCGCCCTCCATGGCCTGACGGCACACTCCCTGGTGCGCGACGTATTGCGCGTGGTGGCGATTGGCGCGGTGCTGGCCGGGTTCGTCCATACCCTCAACAGCTACGACGGCATTCCGGTTCCGGTGCTGCTCCTGCTGATCCTGCTGGGAGTGTTCAGCTACGTCACCAGCCAGACCGTGTTCGGACGCCGCGTCTACTCGGTGGGCAGCAATATGGAAGCCACACGCCTGTCCGGCATCAACGTGCAAGCGGTGAAACTGTGGATCTTCGGCATCATGGGGGTGATGTGCGCCCTCGCCGGCCTGGTCAACACCGCACGCCTGGCAGCGGGTTCCCCCTCGGCCGGCAACATGGGCGAACTCGACGCCATCGCCGCCTGCTTCATCGGCGGCACCTCCATGCGCGGCGGCTCCGGCACCGTCTACGGCGCCCTCCTCGGCGCGCTGGTCATCACCAGCCTGGACAACGGCATGTCGATGCTCGACGTCGACAGTTACTGGCAGATGATCGTCAAGGGCAGCATCCTGGTGCTGGCGGTTTGGGTGGATGTGAGTACGCGCGTGGGGCGGCGTTGAGGGAGCCAGGGCCTTCTGAAAATCTCGTAGGAATCCACCCGTGGCGAGGGGATTTATCCCCGCTGGGGCGCGAAGCGCCCCCAAAACCTGAGCATGCGGTATGTCAAACGGGTTGGGGGGACCGCTTCGCAGCCCAGCGGGGCGGAACAAGGAGAATATCTGGTCTATAGTTTCCCTCTAATTAATTGATGTTTTTTCGCACGGACGCGCAGGTGTCATTCAGGGAGCACATCATGTCGATCCAACGGACAAGTGAACTGAGACTGGCTCCCGGTATCACGGCATCCGAAGACACGACATCCGAGGGCACGAGCCCCGTCTTCCGAGATGGACTCGGCCACCTCAGGGAAGCCTATATCCTGCTTCCGCTATTGTCCGCCCTGCTCTTGCTTGCCCTCTGGGCCGCGACCCTCTACCTCATCCAGGTCGAACAGACCCGAGCCCAGCGCAACGCCGCCACGGTCAGCCAGGAAATCGGCGCCACCTACGAAGCGCAAATCCTGCGCGCGGTTCGTGAGATCGACCAAACCCTCAAGCTCGTCAAATACACCTACGAGGCCGAAGGCGAGCGCAACCCGTTGCCGCGGCTCAAGGAGCGGGCGTTGTTACCACCCGCCCTGCTATTCGATGTCAGTGTGGTCAACGCCGACGCCAAGCTGTTGGCCAGCACCCGGGCGGACGAAACGGGACCCGCCAGCGACCTGGATGAACTGCGGACGTTGCGCAACAACGATACGCTCCTGATCAGTCGCCCCTGGAGGGATCCTCTGACCGGGGAATGGCGCTTGCGCTTCAGTCGGCGCCTCAACGCGCCAGATGGCACGTTCTCGGGCGTTGCCAGGGTCGAGGTCGATGCGGCCTATTTCGCCAGCAGCTATGACACCTCGAAACTCGGTGAGCGGGGTGTGCTGGGGCTGCTGGGCACCGATGGAGTCTTTCGGGTGCGGCGCACCGGAGAGTCGATCCAGGCCGGCGATGCGGTTGACTACGAGGCGCTGGTCCCGGATACCGAGGACATCCAGACCTCGTTGTTGACCAACAGCTGGGACGGGGTACGGCGCTACACCAGTGCCCGTCAGCTCTATGACCTTCCCCTCGCGGTGATCGTCGGCTTATCCGAAGAAGAACAACTGGTTGCCGTGAACCGGCAAGCCCAGACCTACCTGCGGCGTTCGGCGGGTGTCAGCCTGTTGCTGGTGCTTCTCGCCGGCCTGCTGAGCCGAATGAGCTGGCAGCTGGCGCAAAGCCGGCTGCAAGCCGCCGAAGCCAAGGTGGCGTATGCCGAGCGCGTCGAATACCTCGCCTATCACGACGCCCTCACGGGGCTGCCCAATCGCAGCCTGTTCAGCAAACTGTTGATTCAGCACATCCACGAAGCCCATCGTTATCAGCGGCAAATGGCGGTGCTGTTCCTTGACCTTGACCGCTTCAAACAAATCAACGACACCCTTGGCCACGATGCCGGCGATCAGTTGCTGCAAGAAGTCGCGAACCGCCTCAAGGCCTGTCTGCGCGAGAGCGATATCGTCGCCCGATTGGGCGGTGACGAGTTTGTCGTGTTACTGCCGCAACTGTCTGATGAAAAGTATGTGGCAGGCACCGCCCAGAAAATCCTCGCCGCAGTTGCCCGGCCCTTCCACCTTAGAGAGCAAGAGTTTCGGGTTACCGCCAGCATCGGGATCAGTCTCTTCGCCCGGGATGGCCAGGACGAACAGACGCTGAAGAAAAACGCCGATATCGCGATGTACCAGGCCAAGCAACAGGGAAAAAACACCTTTCAGTTCTACTCCGAGAAACTGAACGCGGAGTCGCTGGAACGGCAGACGCTGGAACTCGGCCTGCGGCATGCACTTGAACGCAACGAGTTCCGCCTGCACTACCAGGCCAAGCGGGATATTGACAGCGGTCAGATCACTGGCATGGAAGCCCTCCTGCGCTGGGAGCACCCTGACCTGGGACTGGTCGCCCCCATGCAGTTCATTCCGGTGGCCGAAGAGACCGGCCTGATCCTCCCTATCGGCAAGTGGGTGCTCAGGACGGTCTGCGAGCAGAACGTGGCCTGGCAACGACAGGGCCTGCCACACCTGTGCGTCGCCGTGAACCTGACGGCCCGTCAGTTTGCCGATGAGCATCTCTTGACCGACCTTGCGACGATACTGGCGGACACCGGCATGGACGCCCGTCTGCTGGAACTGGAGATCACCGAGAGCCTGCTCATGCAGGATGTCAGGAAGACCCTGCAGGTGTTGACCGACCTCAAAGCGCTGAATATCCGGATCGCTATCGATGACTTCGGTATTGGCTACTCTTCGCTTTCGGCACTCAAACAGTTCCCGCTCGACTCGATCAAGATCGATCGCTCGTTCATCCGCGATGTCACCAGCCTGGCGGAAGACAGAGCCTTGACCGAGGCGATCATCACCATGGGCAGGACCCTCAGCCTGACCGTGGTTGCCCAGGGCGTGGAAACCAAGGAGCAGGCCGATTTCCTGCGGGACAACGCCTGCGACGAATTCCAGGGGTTCTACTTCAACAAGCCGGTACCTGCCGATCAGTTCAAGGTATTGCTGCAAGGACAGACAACGCATACCAAGACGGACGTGTAATTGCTCATTGCGGATCGGACAACACGACCCTGACACTGTCATCCACTTCGCGCGCATCGATATAGCCGATGGCACCGGGATTCCCGGCAACGTGCTTCTTGACTTCCGCACTGTTGGAAAGCGTCTCCGGAGGCTGGCCCCGGCCGGTAAATATGATTTTTGACCAATGCGTCTTGAGTTGCGCGGCGGATTTGCCGGTGTATTTGGTGTAGAACTCATCGCGCACGGCTGCGCCCTCAGGCTGGTCGACTGGCATGGCTTGCTCGCCTTCGGGAAAGCGGCTGGCCTTGCCCAGGAAAATATTCGCCACCTGGCTGCTCGCCAGCGCTTTCACCGGACTGGCCGTCGAGACGACCACCACCACATCAGCCATGACGAGCGTACTGCCTGCATACAAGGTGATTCCTGCCACTGCGCATCCGGTGCGCTTGAGAAACCCCATGATCGGCCTCATCAGAAGACAAAATCGACAGCGAGGCTGAGCACGCTGAACGAGCCGCCCGGCTCGAAACCCGGCTGGAAGTTGGTCAACGGGCCCGTCGTGACGCCATCCATTCGCGTGTGGTCGTACTGCAATTTGGCATCCATGTTCTTCGTGAAATCCCAGCGCACACCCAGCGACAGGGTTTGCTGGCGGCTGCCGGCGCCCAGGATGGCGTTGAGCGTTCCGTTGAGCCCCCCCGCGGCATCGGCCAGTTCCGGCGGCAACGTCGAGGTATCCAATCCATCGGTGGACGTTTCGCTCAGAGTCTTTGATCGCGCATACGTGACATAAGGCGTGAACGCCTCGATCCGGTAGCCAGTACTGACATACCAGGCACTCATCTCACCGAACACCGCGTGACTGTCGAAATGCCCCCATTCGCCCATGACGAACCAGTCGCCAGGATCATAGATCGCCCCGACACCGACGAAGTTGAAGGCCTTGCCCTTGGTGTCGTAGCGGTCGGCGATGTCGTTGCCGTCCTCGCCGAACTGCCGGAAACCATCGAAGAGCGGGTTGAACGGCTCGAAGGTCAAGCGCGTGTGCTGGTAGGTGATGCGTGTGGTCAAGGCACCGTATTCGGTCAGGTTGGAAACACCCCACGAGCCTCTGGCCCGGGTCTCTCCCGTATGGTTGGGCATCTGGACGGTGCTCTGCCCGACATTACCTTGCACGGTATTGATGACATCGCCCAAGTGAAGCCGGTAGCTGAGGTCCATGCCATCGGTCGCGGTGACGGGGATCATGCTGTAGACCTCTCCCGGGGGACGCACCCAGGGAAGCGTATAGCCTACCTTGCGGCTGTCGGAAAACAGGAAGGCCGGCTGTACCGTGCGACCGACACGCAGGCTGAAATCAGGTGTGACCTGATACTTGAAGTTCGCCCATTCGACATAGGGACGGTAGCTGTTGTCGTAACGCTGCTCCGAGATCACCTGCACCACCGCCGAGAGTTCCGGGGTGAAGCGTGCCGTCACTTGCGCACCGATCAGGCTGTCGACATCGGCACTCCAACTGCGCGAGTGACCGGCGCCGTTGGGCTTGTAGATGGTTGAGGTGAAGTCGGCTTTCCTTTCGCTGGAATGAACCATGCCCACCGTACCGAAGCTGCTCACGGAAAACGTCGGCCCACCGGCATCGGCGGCATTGGCGGTGCAGGCATAGAGCGACATCACGGCCAGGGTCAGCGGATTGAGTCTGGGGGCCATGGGATTCAGTGCAGCCTCGACAGGAGAACGAACCCATCCAGACAGGTTATTGTGCAGGGACCTTGTGCAAGATTGACTGACAGATTGCCTGAAGGAATTGCCACCATTCGTTCCAGTCCTTATGACGTCGGCTCAATACCATGACCGAATTGTAGACGACAAAATTCTACGTGCCCGGATCATGCAACGGTTGCCTGGCTCAAGGCCGTGATGGGCAACTCCAGGGTGAACGTGGCACCCTGCCCCGGCCCGTCGCTATGGGCCTTCAGCACACCGCCCATTTCCATCGCCGCCAGGACACAGCTGTGCAAACCGAAACCATGGCCCTCTTTGCGGGTGGTAAAGCCATGGGCAAAAATGCGCGTCAGGTTTTCCTCGGCGATACCTTCCCCGTTGTCGATCACCTGGATGATCAACTTCTGCTCTGGCGTCAGCTCGGCATGGAGGGTGATCAGCGGCGCTCGATCCGACATGTTGAGCATCGCACCGCTGGCATTCTTGATCAGGTTGACCATGATCATCAGCACTCGATGCTTGTCCAGTTGCACGGTGGGCATTGCCGAAAACTCCTTCAGTACCGTGACCCGACGGGCGGTGATAAGGCTGGCGTTCATGCGCAACGCGTCCTCCAGCAAATGCTCGACCTGGACGCTCTCACAGAGACTGGATACGCCCGAGTAGGACTGCTGGGCTGCGACGACTTCCTTGATGTGATCGATGCTCTTGGCCAGTTGCTCAAGTTCATCGAACATGCTTTTTTGTTCGACAGCTAAGGCTTCCGTCACCTGATTCAAATACCCCGGAAGCAACTTGCCTTTCTCGTCCTCAACGAGGAAGTGGCCCAGATCGGTGGCATGCTGGTTCATCAACTGCATCGCTTTGCTCAACCCCAAGGCTTTGCTGGTGCGCAGCTTCTGCGTCAGAACCTCGGCGGAAACATTCACGCTGTTGAGCACGTTCCCCACATTGTGCAGGACGTTGGTGGCGATCTCGGCCATGCCCGCTTGCCGGGCAACGGCGACCAATTGGGTCTGGGCTTCAGCAGTACGCAAACGGCTTTGTGCGAGCTGCCAGCTCATCCGGCTGAGCAAGACCACCAGAAACACCAATAACAGACTGCCTCCAGCGGCTCGCCACTGATAGGTGTGGGCCAGCTCGGTGACCGCGGCCAGTTGTTCCTCTTCGGATAACCCGACAATCACCGCCAGGGGAAGGTCATAGAGCTGACGGGCACTGGTGTAGCGGCGCACCCCGTCCCAACTGTTGGTCAACAGCTGCGCCTGGGTGTCCTCGCTGTCCGGGACCAGCGCCCCATAATCGACCGCATCGCCGGCCTGGATCGACTCGCCAGTGCGCCGCACCCGAAAGACCCCATCGGTGCCCAGCAGCCCGAGCACACCCCGGTCGCCCAATTTCGATGTGTCATAACTGCTGGCGAAATAGGCCGCATCCACCTCGACCCTGGCGACGCCCGAGAACGATCCATCCGGCGCATCGAGGCGGCGACTGAAGCGCAGCCGCCACTCATCCGTCGAAGGGTCTTTCCAGGGGTGGCTGATCAGCAGCGCATCGTTGTTGCGCAGCGTTCGCAGCTCATCCGGGTCGCTGACCGGTCCCGTTTCGTTGGCCCGGGTGCTGGCCATGAGCTTGGCATCGGCACCGACCACACTCACGTCAAACAACAGGGCCGGCGGCAACAACGCCCGCTCCTTGAGCCGAGGCAGCGGATTGCGCTTGCCCTCGGCCTCATAGGTGTATTTGACGAGCTTGAGTGTTTGATCGATCTCGTGAACCGCCCGCAACATCTGTGCTTCGTAAGTCGCACTGATTTCCTGACTGACCGTGGTTGCGTTGTCCCGGGCACGCGCCAGCTCGCTGTTGATGAGGTAGAAGGTCGTCATCCAGATGGCCAGCAATAGCAGGACGGCGAGCAGCGGAAACAGAACGTAGGCTTCCTTGACATGAGCCAGCCCACGTCGAAGCCCCCGCCCCACGCCCCCCGAGGCTGCGTCCGTCGACGGGGTGATGCCGGTGACCAACCTCAATCCATGGGGCCGTTGAAACTGCATGCTGTGCTCCCTGCGTTGTATCAGCACTTCAGGTTAGCGGGCCCCCGCCGGAGCTTGGGCTCAAGGAGATGCCAGGAGTCTATTGCGGCGTCCGTGCGAGGCAGATTGCCGATGGGTTTGCTGGAAACTATAGATCACAAACTGCGGGGGCGAGCCCGAAGCTGCTGGGATACCGCTATCGCAAGCAGGCTCGCTCCCACCCTGGTCGTGGACTGATCACTACATCGGCTATGACGCCAATCCCTGTAGGAGCGAGCCTGCTCGCGATGACGGCAGCACATCCAACACCCATGCAAGACAGCTGCTCCCCCTGTGGCGAGGGAGCTCGCTCCCGCTCGTCTGCGCAGCAGTCGTGTGCTTTGCCGGGTCCTACGCGACCTCAACCGACATCAACGGCAATCGGGGCGAATTCCTACGTAAAGGTGGGAAAGTGGTGGCTTGTAGTGGTTTGGCGGGGAGGTCTATATTTTTCTCGTCGCCCGAAATGGCGATTCGGGTTTGGCGACCTGAATACAGAGAATGCGAAAGCTACCGGCTCATTTGCAGGTACCGACGCACCCGCAAAGCCGCTATATTCCGCGGTGGCTGTGCGCGGGAGATCTTCGGATCTGCCGGTTTTCTCTGTAATCGGTTCGCCAACCTGCGTACAGCCACCACCCATCGTTTGGCGACGACTGGGTGACGGCTTCAGCCAATCAAACAGAGATCTTCAAAATGAATCGATACATGCCTATCACTGGCATCGACTGCGTCCCCGCTACCCTTCTCATCGACACCGAAGCGCCGCTCGATGTCCTCTTTGAAACTGCCGACTACCGTATTCGCATCGTGACTCAGGTGTTGGAGAATATTGCGTTTCGTTCGGAGATCAGCTCGGATATGGTGGTGCTATCTGATTTTTGCAAAATGCTGACGATAGCGCTGCGCGATGGGTGTGATGTGATGGATGTGATTGGGAGGCGGTTGCGGGAGCAAGCGGCGGAGTGATGAGAATGGGCGACTCAACGGTCGCCCGTTTCACATCAAACACGGGGCACGTCCTGGAACAAAGTTGCGCGCGAATAACAAACAGCAACGCCACTCAAATTTACATCCAAGTTTCGACTCTAGAAAAAAATGGAACGAACCACACCTTCATTGAAGATTTGGTGAACGCCTATAACTCTTCCCCCCATAAATAGAAAAACCTTATCCACCAACACCTCCAACTTATTGATTTAATTCAGAAAAATTGGAGCCACAGGCACCACTTAAAGCTAAGCACGACTACTCGGGCTTCACACTCACTCAGAATCTTAGGCGCTACAGTAAGCTTTTCCGCCAGCTCAAGACCACTGCACCGTTGTACTCCAGTCTAGATATCAATAACGAAGTTACATTAGTCGATCAACCTGCTAAGCATTCGGTGCCCATCCTGAGTCACCTCGACCATTGCCGAAAGCATCACGCTATCCGCACCGTCTCGGGTGAGAACGGTCCAGAACTCCGGTGGTTCGAACCGAACGCCGAAGGTGCCAGACTTCGCCACCACATATACATTTAGCACCTGCCCGGATTTCATAAGGGTTTCATTACCGATGAGGTCCTTATGACCGAGCACCACAGGCTGCTGAACCCGCATCTGGCCCATGGAGTAGCCCACTAGCTCACGCACAGCTACCACTTGGTTAGCGTCAAGCTCCTGTTGGATGGCATTGCCTACATTAGACACCCGTTCGCCTGCTCGAATCTGGGCAATACCCCTCTGCAACGCGCGGCGTGCCGTCATCAACAGTTGCCTCTGTTGTTTGGTGGCGTTGGGGGTAGCGAATGTCCACGCCTGGGCTACATGGGCCTGAGGCGATGCGGCTACCAACTCCACTTTGACAAGTGCAGCTTCCGGAAAGGGCGCGTCTGTAGGTGATGCGTTACCTACCTGATTATTCACCGAGACCGGTACTGCCTCTGGATATCCGTTATAGCCCACTAACATCGGCCGCCAGCCATACTGCGAAAACTGCTTCAGTACATAGTCTCGAATCGCTATACCGTTGCCGCCTTGGTGGATCAGCGGTTTGATCTTTAGCAGCAGCTCGCTGGCCAGGGGAGCGAGCCGCGTCTCCTCAGCCAAAATTTTTTCACTGTCCAGTTGGGCAATTCTAGCCTCTAGCTCTCTATTACCAGCTGCGTACTGATCATATTGCGACTCTGTTGCAAAAACACTTGCACAACATACCAATGAAAGTATTCCGGTTTTTTAACACGCAGTTTCTTGAAGCGAACTAAAAACCCCCAAAAATATGCTAAGCAAACCATTCAAGCCTCCCCCTTTTCCCGGCCACCTCAGAATCCGTTCTCTTTTTTCTCCGTAACTTCCTTACACGGATATTTGGCACCCCTGCTAAACATCGGTATAGCTAGCCACTAACCGGACATGTTCAAGTAAAACCTCCTCCTCTTTACTAACACTGCCACCCAACCCAAGCAAAGGCAGCTTGAAATAGGCAACACTAAGCTCATCAAAAACATCCTGCGTAAAAGGATCATCCCTTACAATGCGCCACCTCCGTGAGGTGGGGAGGCCGGCTAGATGATTCTCAGATTTAATTTTCGGATAATTCATGAAATTAGCGCTGACATTCTCCTCAGCAGCTAACACTACCTGGCGGTTATGGCCTCGCTGTACAACTTGATGCGGGTAGTTTGGTAAAACAATACGTTCCATTCTCGGCCTCTCTGACTCCTCCCTCCATGGAGGCGTTCAGCGTAGCAGAAGTGAAAAAAAATAAATCTGCCCCCTTTTTCCACTTTTTGCTTTTTTACTAACGCTCTATCAAATTAGAAGGGACATCCGTTTGTTTAAACAAATAAACATTCCCGACAGAACAGTCGGGATACACCCACTTAGCCCAATTCTCGATCAGCCACTCTCTTGAGATTTCTCGAGTACCTGAAAAGCAACTTTCAACAGGCAGGCGCACCACTAAAAGGCCAGCCTTATTACCGGAGGCAACGGCAATAGAATGTCCATATTGCTCGTCAGGAATATCAACAACCATAAACTCTACAATTTCCTCGTACGGCCAGCGAGCCGGGAGTCGAAATATCTGCCCACGAGTTATCGCTGGAGCCAAACTATCAACTAATTTTACACCTTCCATTACTTAACCCTTAAATACAAATAAAATAAACGAAAAGAATAAAGCAAGAAAAAGGGGGCGGATTTATTTTCCCCGACGCTGTCCTTGGGCGGCCCTGCCCTCGCTGTTCTACCCGCACTCCAACGATCCGCTCTACCTCATCGACGAATCGACTTGTACCCGTCAGCTGACCCCGCTGCAAAGCATCGCTGATCAATTGAACTGATCAGCCGGAATCGCTTGGCGTACAAGCACCTCGTACCGATGACGCCGCTCCATCGCGGTATTACCCAAAGCAACGAAGCATGGATCAGCATCCAACCAGCAGCTATCAGGCTCATCACCCGTCCGGTTTCCATAGCTCGACCACGGGTAGACTGCGACATCAGCAACCATACGAGCACGTACAGGATTCAATTCAATGTAACGACAACAGGCAAGCAAGTAGGCATCCGACTGCACCACACTGGATTTGTAACGGCTTTCCCATAGGGTACCTGAACGCTCCTCCAATCGATTGCGATAGCGTGTCGCACGCGCCGCCAGGGCTTTCATTAACTGCCCTAGCCCAGTGATCAACTCCCCCGGAGCTAGCAATAGATGGACATGATTCGTCATCATGCAATAGGCGTAGACCTTCACGCCAAATGCGTCCTTTAGCTCCCGCAGATCCGCGAGATAGCGCTGATAATCCTCAGCCACCGCAAATACCACCTGACGGTTATGGCCACGCTGTACAACATGGTGCGGGTAATTCGGTAAAACAATACGACCCATTCTGGGTATATCTGAATCCTCCATCCGTGGAAGCTCTCAGAGTAGCAGAGGATTAAAAAATAAATCTGTCCCCTTTTTTTCTGGGTCTATCCCCACTTCTGCTAAACAATCATAATCATATGTATTACTTGGTCCACAGACTCATCCAAGTCTACACCACCTGAACCACCGAAAATCACTCCTCCGTTCTTAGCATAAAACCACTCATCTCCTTCATCGAAACCCAACTCAAAATAAGACGCAGCACAGCTCATCCGAGAGCCTAGCCTTATCCCCTCCGCCAGACATCCCTGATATGAATTAGCCAGCTTCTGATCACCCAACGAGTCAAAATAATCAAACATCCAGACAGAAACATTGAATACTTTTTCATCCAAAAAAGCGACGACCAACGCTCTTGTTTCCGACAAAATTTTGTTTGAATCTGGAAACTGTGAAAACCACCCTGTGAGTTCCAGCTCAGCAACACTAAATACAAAATAGATCCCACCTCCTCCTTCGACAATCTTTAGTGACAGCAATGGCGCACCTGGAAGTTTATAAAGCCCCTCCTCAGAATTTAAACAAAACGAACTAAGAAAAATCTTAAAGTCGCTGAGCGATGCACCCAACTCTATCCCAGCCATTGATACGAGCGGAACTATAGGTGCCTCCCAACTGAAATTTATCATTCCAACATCTACCTGTCGTTGCTATATACGACCCTTTGACCTGCCGAATTATAAAAAAAGGACAAATTAAACCTGCATGATCATTCGCTCAAACTCAGAATATGAAATATAACCAGCATCAACGAGCAACTGCAGAAGCAAATAGTTCAACTTATCATCATCAACACCTGCCCTCTTACCTGGCCGCCCCCATCGCCAAATGATTTGCCGTGCCTCACCACTTACCTCTGGAAATGCATCCGTAAAAATTATCGCCAAATCAAAATTTGAGATATCCGGATCTTGACTGACTATTTCTTTCAAGGCTTGCACGGGACGCATGCCACCTTCGACTAACTCCCTCAGCATCCTGAGTTACTTCCCAAAAATAACGACAATATCGCCAAATTTTTCTTCGACTTTTAAAACCTTTGTAAAACCATAATTTTGGGCTATTTTTCCAGTCCATGTATTCAACGCAGCATTCTCTTTCCCTATAACTCCAGAGGCATCCACATACTGTTGGTAATTTACGCTATCCGTCCCTTTCACCCAGTACCCTCGTAATACTATCTACCTCAACACCATCACTTCTAGTCTTTTTCATGGCGCTAATGAGCACTTTTTTTCAAACTACACAAATACCAATCACATTTTCCCTGCATAGTGCTTACTTCCTAGGAATGGACTATCACACCACCTTTAAAAACATCATCTACCGTTGATCAACAAGGGCCAAGATCAGGAAGAACGGACACCAGAAGGAGATCAATTATGTGCCATGCAATTCTGTCCACCTTTCCTTTTTTTACACCGCTTTATCCAAGCAGAAGATATTTTTTTCTAATCTGAACCATACAATCGATCATTTCTGCTAGCTGCTCCCCTTTAAGCCCAACCGCTTTTAAATCATCGACGCTGCATTTTTCATAGACTTTAGCTAATCCCTCTAACATATCCTCCGCATAAGGACTTTCTCTAGACAACTCCAACCCATACTTCATACCCTCCCTAAATATTGCAGTTTGCAGAACAGCAAACAAGCCTATATCAGCAGACGTGCAAAGAGAGCCTGTTTCATCTTGAACATATGCAAAGGCTTGCTCTGGTCGAAGACGGATCAGAGATATAGCCTTTTCATATAGCCTAGAGACTATCGAATAAATTTCCTCAACAGCCAAATCCGACACCACCATTACCTCTCCACAGTAAATACATTTAACTGAATATTAGGATATCGCTCGCGAAACTGATTAACGATATCACTACAACTTGGGCAAACCATTTTCTCTGAAATCAAATTTATACGCCCTGAGGTCTGCGAGGTCGGACCTAGGCGCTGAGCTAAAGTTTCCAGAATCTTAAATTCCGTATCCATATCTCGCAAATACCCTTCAGGCGTTCCAACATATTTCGACGTAGAAACCTGAGGCTTTAATATCCACGAATCCAGATCACCACTAGGCTTCGGCAAAAACTCCTCGACCCTATCATCGAACTGACTATAAGCTTTCATCACCATAGTTTCTGATGACAGCACACCAACCTCCACTTCAGCAAATGCGACGTTTCCTTCGCGAGGCAACCCTATACGAATATCACTAACTGCCGACGAAAGCCTATCCCTGATTTCCGGAGCGGTGGAGTTAGATAGGTAGACTAGGCGTTCCCCCTCCCCGGGTGACGCAGGCAATCCGTGGTCACCTTCTACCGGTTTCCCAGGCCCATTTGGCGTATCAGGTGTTAAGGGATCTACGTCTTTCGGCGGTGTGACCTCAGTCTTCGGCGGCGTAACCGGCGTCGGCGGATCAAGATCCGGCACATCCGAATCCGGCCTCAGCTCCTCCAGCTTACTGATCCGAGTCTTGAGGACATCGATATCAACCGAAGCCTCAAGTTTTTTGACGGTATTGACCGAAACGTCAATCCCCATCCGCGACAGCGCCAACGCGCTCTCGGCGGAACCACTCCCCCCACCAACCATCAACTGCACGACAAGCGCTACAGCCTGCCCCATCTGCTTGCCGAGATTCTCTGCGTTTGCATCGCCCCCTTCGACGACCGCTGTTCCAATCTGTTCAATCTGGGACTTGAACGCAGCCGCGACGGAATCACCCAGCAGTGCCCTGGCCTCGTCGGACGATGCAAACTCCACGACAGCGTCCCAACTCGCCATAGGGTCGGACAGAAACGAAACGGCACTGTCCAAGGTTCCCAGACCGGCTCCAGCCATCCCGTCCGTGAAACCTTTGAGAACGCCCGACCCCGTCAGCAAGTCCTGGCGTAGAGACGTGATCTGCCACTTTCCGATGATCGCCAGTTGTTTAAGAGGATTAGGTTCGGCATCAATTTCCTTTTTCGCCTGCACATACTGTTGGGTCGCCAACCAGTTGTTATCGACGTTTGCCGTCGCCGCGTTATTGGCAGTAGCCGCCCCGTTCGGGTTGCTCATGGCCGCGATGCCGGTCACGAGGCTGGTGATGAGGTTTCGTTTGGCCTCTCGCTCCACTGCGGTTTCATTTGGATTGGCGTCGTCGAACAGTCCGGCCAGCAAGCTCGCCGCAGAGCCACCCAAGGCGCCGGCCGAGCAACTTTGATTACTGACGGCAGCGCCGGCACAGCCGAGAATGGCATGCAAGGCCATGTGTTCAGGGCTGCCTTCCTTCAACCCCTTTTTCACCAGTTCGCCGATATAGGCTGAGCCTTGCTGCTGGACGTAGTTGACCACCATGTTTTGCGCGAACTGAGCGCTGCTGCCGGTCACGTTGCCACTGATACCAGCGACCAGGGCTGTAGCAATTTGTCGGTAGGTGCCCCCGGCCCCCCAATCCTCATCGATCTCCTCGATCTGCTGATTGAGCAGCAGATAGTTCTCGTGGTGAGCTGTCCGCTCTTCGATAGACAAGCTCAGATCCTGAGCGGCAACTTTTTCCTTGTTGGCCTGCTTCTTCTTCTGATCAATTTCCCGCGCACGACTCTCGATGTACTCAGAGGCGTTTTGCACAAACTTGCCGACGATTTCGAAATCCACGCCGATTTCTTGCGCGTCGAAAATCGGTTTGAGTTTGTTGCTGCCATCACGGTCGCTGGAAACATCGCTATTGATCGCGGCAACCGTTTGCTCGGCTGTCTGGCCGGTCAGCTCCTGCTGCTTGGCAGTATTGGTGATGGTGACGGCCGCACCGCTGATACCGCTACGGGTAGTGCTGCTGGAGTCGCCACCGGCATACAGCACAACCGGGGTGGAAACACTGACCCCACCTTCGCTTGGCACTTTGGGACCATTTGCATTGGCCGTGGCGTTGGTATTGCCATCGGCATCACGGCCTATGGCACCGCCATAACCACCGCTCAGGTTAATGCTGGTGGCGTCGTACTCAGCCTTGTTCTTGATATCGGAGCTGGTCAGTGTTCCGGTATCCAGCGTGTTTTTTCCATCAGCAACTGCTTTATCGGTACTGGCAATGACCGCGCCCTTGAGGTCGGTATTGCCAGTGACCTCGACCTGGAATCCGCCATCACCGGCCTTGATTCCTGATTGTTCACTGACGCTGGCGTACTCGCTGTGCATATTCTGCGAAAAGACACCGCCGCTAACCGTGCTCATGCCGTCGCAGATCGGTGGGACGCAGATGTTGACACCGATGTTTGCGGCCATCTGTTTGGAGGTGAAGGTACTGGTGTCTTGCAGGCTCTCAATATTTAGATCGCCACCCACCTTGACCTTGACCTGGTCAGCGGAGACCACTGCTCCTTTGATATTGGTGTCGTCGCCACTCTCCAGCTTGACGCTTTTGCCACCCTTGATGTACGTGTTGGTCTGGGTGACATCATCGCCATCAGACATACCGCGTCCCACGTTGGCCGCCAGCTCAAACGAGATACCATTTTGAGCGCCGCCAAAACCGATGCCGATCCCTGCACTCCAACCCGAATTGCCGTTAGTGCTTTCCTGATGGGCAGTGTTTTGCGCCGACAACAGGTTGATGTCTCCGTCAGCCTTGAGGCTTACATCGCCGCCGCCCTCGATCTTGCTGCCTATTACGTTAATGTCGCTGTTGGCACCATCCCCCGTGGCAACGACCTTGACGTTGCCACCAGCCACGACATCGCTGCCAACCACATTGCGACCACTTTGGCTGCTTTCACTGTGACTGCGGCTATCGCTGAGATTGACGCTGATCCTGACCCCGGCTGCCGGCGCCTCCATCAGTGCCTTACCGGCGTCCACCGCTTGCTTGGCGTTCATCGCCACATTCACGGCGGCCAGCGCGATCATCCGCTCATCACTGGTTTTTTGTACCGCCTCTCCCATCTGCTGGATGCCCTTCAACGCATTCAGCAAGGGTATGCTTACCGACCCACCAATTGCGGTACGGCTGGTACTGGCGGTTCTAGTGGAGTTGAGGCTGTCAAAACCGGCCTCTATATCGACATGTTTAGCGGTGATACCCACATCACCCTTAGGGGTCACTAGCTGACTGGCAGTTTGGGTGTAACGATCACCCGCTGTGAGGTTGATATCGCCACCCAGCGAAGCGATCTGACTACCCGACTGGCGAGTAGAGGTGTATTGATCGGCTTCTTTCTGTTTGAGAATGCCTGTCGCTCCCTGCCACCAGGAACCGATTTCACCGACCTTTTTACTGCCGGATTTGGAGCTTGAAGTTTCGGTGTTTTCAGCGCTGGTGATCTCCAGGTTGCGACCTGCATCAATACCGATGTTCTTGTCGGCAACCAGCGTACTGCCCTCGACAACCGTGTCGCGGCTACTCTTTATTTGAATGCTGCCGCCACTGATGTCACTGCCAACGCTTTTGGTTGAAGTCGTTTGCGCTTGTTGCGACTTCTGAGTGGCTGTAAGCAAACCCGAGAAGTTAGCGCCGGTTTTGCTGGAGCTTTTCGATTGGCTGGTTGTTTGAGTTTCCTCACCGGCACCAATCAATACGTCGTTACCAGCGGTGAGTTTCACGCTTTCTTCGGCACGCAGCGCAGCGGCCGTCAGCGAAAAAGCGAAAAAGGGGACAGATTCTGAAGGATCCCCGAATTTTCTTACGCAAAATCAAGAAGTTGGAATATTGAAGAAACCTACATGAGTCGGCAGCTTGTGTTGCACCACACAAAACAAGATACCGACCCGTGCAGTCCATCCGATTCTTACACAGCGCGCTCGCCCAAGCACTTCCCGATGTTCATTCTCATCGTCTGAAAACGTTGATGTGTTGTGTCAAGGAAAAAAGGGGACGATCAGAAAATAAATCTGAGAATCATCTAGCCGGCCTCCCCACCTCACGGACGCGGCTCGAATTCTCGAAGCACCTTGGAGAGGCTTGAGCACGCGCTGCCCGCAGAGGTACATTAAGAGGCGCAGGCATTGGAGTAGATTTGTGGGGATCCCTCAGAATCTGTCCCCTCTTCCATCCCCTTTTCATAGTACATCGGAGAAAATTTGTCGAATATACCTCGTGAGCCCTTCCATATCGTCATAAGCAGCCGGCCCAAACGCAGGTTCATACGTAGCAAGGTACTGAGCAGGAGTGACCCCCAATGCTGAAGCCTCCTCATTTATTTCCCACAATCGACTAGGCGCTATCGTCCAGTTCACACCCGGCAAGCCGTCGCGCTCATGGTTAATTAACTGCCAGGAAATTTTTCCCGAATACTCTTCAACTGCTTGCCGCAACTTTTGCACTACTGCGCGACACTCGTCTACAAAACGAAATGAAACATAGGGAGGATATCCACTACGATCTAACTTTTCAAAATGGCCGTCAACCCATAATTCCGGATATCGCTGTTGAAACCTTCTCCACTCCAGAGGACTAATTTCATAAAGAACATTCAACAGCTCACCTTCAAGAGCTGTGATCTTTTTTACAGTCATCTTAACCCCTTTAACTTGTCCGAAATATTCACACCTTCAGGATTCAGCCCTCTAATATGTTGCTCCCAGTCTCCCTTCGGGATCGGACTGACCGACAAACGAGGATCATATACATAACGCCCATCTGTATATACTTGGTGATAGAACTGCCCTGGCTCGACCAAACCATTCTCATATACATTTAAGTTACCAGACTCTTTCGGTCTAACCTCAATAATTTTACCTTTACCCCCCGCAGCGTTGAAAAGCTTGCTGGCGATCTCCGAACAATCTGCCCCTGTGCATGCCACCATGTTTTTAATATTCGGACTATCCATCGCGTCGACGACGGACTTGTTCGGCGGATACTCAGGATTAACCGAACGGAACGGTCGATCCATTCCAGGTGGTACAAACTCTACTTGGGGCTCTTTGATGGGATGATTATAGGGCATCCCCGCCTCCGCATCCGGTCCCCCAGGTATCGAATTGCCGGTTTTGCCTGTAGAAACTCCGGTACTCGTAGCCTTGGTTTGCATGAAGCGATCAAGAGCCGCCTCGACAGTGGCCGATGTTCCGCGCGCACTGCCCGAACTCGGCAGAACCAACGAGGCCACACTGGTTGCGATCTCCCACTGGTTAGTGACCTTGGCCAATTTCGTCAGATTGTCTAACGCACGCTCGATCAAGGTATCCTTGTATTGCGTGCAGGTGGCGGTTGTGCAATTGAGATCCTTCAGCGCAGTCAGGCCGCCTTGAATCGAGGTCAGTAGGACTTTAGCGAGCGCCCCACTGACAGCATTCTCCGACCAGTCGTTGGTCTGGTCACTTACCTCTTGGTACTTGCCCCCAACCCAAGTGTTTTTCTGACAGGCTTCATCGTTGCCGCAGCTATTCATGTCCTCGACAAATTCACTCATGTCGGGGTGGTTGAGGTTGTTGTACTGGGTCGCATTGCCAGCTACAAAAGAGCCTGTCTGGAGAGCATCCGTGTCGTCCCCAGCCACTGCGGCTGCGGCCACTACACCCAGCAACTGCGAGGACATGAGCATCAGGCGATCACGATTCTCCGGGGCCATCTGGGCAGACATCCGCCGCAATTGATTAGCGAACGCCTCGTTTACACCCGCCGCCATTGCCCCTACAGCGAAGTCACTGCCTGATGCTTCGGCAATCATGCCACCCACCAAGGCATGCAGAGCGATCTTCTCTGGACTGCCAGTTTTCAGACCAAGATTACCTGCCTGGTCGAAAGAGTAAGCCGCCAAGGTGCTGTAAACCGTCGACTGCAGCATGCCCGCCAGCGTCACGTCTCGACCAAAAGCCTTGGCAATGGCGGCAGCGGAAGCATTGTTGATCAACTGCTGACCAGCAAAATGGCTTACGGCCTCTATCGATCCCAGATCGACCACCGTCTTGCCATTGACCTGTTTGGTCATGGTCATGTCGCCCAGATAGTTATCGGCCACACCGGCGGTAATGGTTGCAATCGCTGCGTCGGTCAGGCCGTCTTTACTGAGTACTGCTTTGAATCCAGCCCCTATGTCGCCATCGTTATTGATAGTCGCCACCGTGCCGGTGGTTGCCAGACTGGATGCCCCCGCCAGGGCCCAACCGCCAAGACCAGCACCCGCCGGGCCGAGCATGACCGTCATCAGGATGGCGATCACCATCTGAGCAGCCGGGCCCAAGCCGGAGTTCGAGTATTTGAAGCTGGTATGAATCTCCTCTACCTGGCGCCAATCAACGCCGCCTTGCGCGTCAAGTTCCTTGAGCCATGCCAGCTTCGGATCAGCCTTGACCATCGCGTCGATGGATGCGCTTACGGTCTGCTGATTGACGTTTCGCACGTCCACATGAATTTTGCCCACCGCATTGATAACCAGGTCTCCCTGAGCAGTCATTTCGCTTTGACGTAACGTCTCATCAGTACGACCATTGCCTTCCATGCTGAACCAGGCGGCGCTGGTTTTGCTCTTCTCGTGACTCTCCTGATGCAGATCCTTCAGGCTTTCAAATGTGATGGAGCCACCACTGTCAATAGTCAGGTCATTACCGCTATTGAGTTTTGCAACTTGGTAGCGCTGGTCCCCATCACTGACCAACGTAAGATTCCCCCCAGTCGTGATCTCACTCCCAATGTTCTTCACATCAGTCACTTCATCACGCTGCGTCTTCTTGCTCCCCCAACTCCCCTTCTTCTTCTCGTCGAACAACGAATAGTCGCTGTCCTGCGCAGCCAGCACGTCCAGGTTCCCACCCGCCACCAGATACGCTTCGTCACCCGCACTGATGCGACTTGAAACAAGCGCCATGTCCTTTCCGGCACTCAAGTCCACATCGCCGCCCGCCGTGACACCGGACATGACCTGGCTGACGTGATCTTCCTGGCGGGTCACTTTTTTGCTTTTCGACAAAGAATGCTCTTCATCCGCCGCCGAGCTGATGCCGAGGTTCTGGGTCGCGGCCATGGCGATGTCGCGCTTGGCATCGACCTGACTGGCAATGACGTTGATGTCGCGCCCCGCCTGGGCTGAGAAGTCGCGTCCCGCGTCTAGGCTGGCGCTGAGTTGGGTGATATCACTGCTGTTGTATCTGCGGCCACGTGACTCACTGTTGGTGACCTGCGTGGACACGATGTTCACGTCCCGTTCGGCGTCCAGCTTCATGTCGAGCCCGCTTTGCAGCACGCCTCCCACTACGTTGATGTCTCGCCCTGCTCCCAGCATGAGGTTGTTCGCCGCCTCGATACGCGCAGCGTTGTCCGCATAGTCGTGATGCTCCGTGCCGAAGCGGCTGCTGCCGTAGGACGACGTAAGGGTGCGCTCGACAAGCACGTCTCCAATCAGCGCGGTCATGCTCACATCGCGACCGGCGATGATGCCGCCCGACTTGTTGACGATGTCGTTAGCCGCCAATACATCCAGACGATTACCTGCCTCGATCAAACCGCTGTTGACCAGGTCTATGCCTGCTGTCGCCGACAGGTTGTTGGAAGCGCGCAGGGTGCCAACGTTATCGAGGTTCTGACCGGCGATCAGCGTCACGTCCTTGCCAGCGATCAGCGCGCCGGTAGGCCCGAGGCGGCCTTCGGCCTGGGCCAGATACAGCACCGGCACCAGGACTTTTTCGCCATTCACTTCGTGTTCTTCGAGCCAGACAATGTCGTGGGTCAGCGCCGCGACTTGCTCGGAGGTCAGCGTTACCCCTACCGACAAACCGAGTGCCTGTTTGCTGGCAACGGCGTTGTTCATCAGGTACTTGAACAAACCTTCGTCGGTAGTCTGGCCGTCGATGAAGCGCTGGCCGGTGCGGGCGACGACCGCTTGCTGGATCAAGCGTTGTTCATAAAGGCCGTCACCCAGGCGCTTGGCGCTTTGATCCGGGTCGTAGCCGAGGTTTTGCAGCAGGTAATCCGAGCTCATGAACGACTTGAGCTCGGTGAGTACCGGGTTGGTTTCGATGAGGTATTTGTGAGCGTTGGAAGGTGCCATGGTGTTCGGCAGGCCGGTAACGCGAGTGGCCGGGCCGTTGGCCGTTACCTGGGGAGCGGCTGGCGTGGGGCTGAGTGTATCTACCGTGCGAGTACTGCCGGAAGGCGCAACCGAGGTGTCGATAACCAGATCGCGTACGCCACCGTTGATCGCGGCAACCAAATGATCTTGTGCCGTGACGGCCCCGCCGCCGATGGTCCACGTCGGTGACGGGCCCACCGAATCGCCTTTACCTATACCGCTCAAACGGAATAGACCGTTCTCTCCGGTTGGCAGAGAAAAACCAGGCAACGTCAGCGGATTGACTTGTTGTTGGGCGAGGTCAGGTGGCAACTGGCTGTTGATGCGGACGACCGCAGTGGTGGTGCCGGCTACCTTTGTATCGACTACTTTATTGGTACCGCCCGAGGAGCCGTAGTCTTCATGGATAACACTGTTTTCAAGATCCTTGGCGGCGGTGATCGAGACATTACCACCCGCCTGGATGATGGCGTTGCGTCCGGTGGCTGTACCGATGGCACCAGTGTTGTCTACGGCGACTTCTACAACAGACTGCGGCGTGTACTGGGTCAGCTGACTCGGCAGTTCGAGCAGGTTATTGGGATCATACAGGGATGGCGTTGAAGTCTCGAAACCGTAGCTCAGTCCTGATAGTCCCCTACCATAGCGGCGCTCGCTGACAACCTCGCCGGTTTCAGTGTCTTTGAGCTGCACGACCGGTATTGAATTTCCCTCTACATCGATGTCTTCAGCTGATTCAGGGATAGCTTTGCGGATCGGACTCCCGACAACCACGTAATACACGTTCGGAAAGTCAGGATTGTTTCGCTGGTTGTATGGCATCACGACATTGGAGAAAAACCGCCCAGTGCCGCCATCGGTCAAATCAAATACATATGACGTGGTGCGTTCGATCGTCCCGCTTTTTGCGCCGATATTTTTGAGGGTGTCCGCCGTGATATTGATGTTGCCGCCTGCGGCGACCGTGCTTTTGCTATTGAGAAAACTTCCACCCTGGAACGTGAAATCCTTGCCGACATTGAGTACGGCAGAGGCGCTGGTGTCGCTGTCAGTGCTTTGGAAGGTTTCCCGCGCCATGATGTAGATGCTGTAGATATCACCCACGCAGTCACCGCAGCTACCGGCAATCACTCCCGACACCAGCTTGCGGTCACCCGACATCACCGCACCTTCGGTGCGATTCTCAAACGCATCAGCGTTGATCGTGAACCCGCCACCACTCTCCATCGAGCCGGAAATGTTGTAGACACCTGAGGCCCGCGGCGCACCGCCATAGCCTGCGATGACCACATTGCCCAGCCCGTAAAGATCACCATGTTGGTTGGTGAAATTACTCACGCCCAGCGTCATGTCTGAGCCGCTGAATACCAACCCACGGTCATTGAGCAGCGACGGGGTTTTCAGAACGAGGTTCCGGGCCGAACCCAAGGTTCCGGAGTTGATGAGGCTGCCGGCCTGGACGGTCAGGTTTGTGTTGGAGGTCAGACGCCCAGCATTGGTCAGTTGTCCGCCTACTTTGACGGTGGAGTCATCCCCACCGGCGATGCTGGAAGAAGCGCTCAGGTTCAGTTGCGCCACAGTCAGGTCGATACCCCCGAGGCTGGACAACCGCCCGCTGCCTCCATAGCTACCACCCAACGCAAGGTTGATGCCACCATCGCTGGCGATCAGACCATCGTTGCTCCAGTTGCCCCCACTGCCCACCAGGCTGGTGGACGCCAGCAACTGCCCGGTGCTGGTCTGGGTGAGGTTGTTGACGTTGACGGTCAGCCGTCCCGCCTGGATCACACTGCTGTTGGTCCAGTTGTCTGCGGTAAGGGTCAGGCCGCCACGGGTGACGAAGTTGCCGCCGGCGTTGTTGAGGTTCGCAGTAGAAATGTCAAAGAGCCCGGTGCCTATATGCAGCAGGCTGCCAGCGGTGTTGAGAAAGCTGGCAGCACCCAGCGTGAGGTCGGTGTTGGCGGTTTCCAGGGTACCGTTACGGTTGTCAAACAGCCCACCAATCTGGAACTCGGTCTTGCCACCGACACCCAACGCCCGCAACTGCCCCGTCTGGTTATCCAGGCTCGCCGCCTTGATCGCCAGGGTGCTGTCACTCTCGATGATGCCCAGGCGGTTGTTCAACGCACCGGTGAGGTTCAGATCGATCTGACTACCCGCAATCTGCCCGTCGTTGTCGCCACTGTTGTCGAAATCGTTGGCGGTAACGCTGACCTTGCCCTTGGCATACAGGCCGCCGTTGCGGTTGTCGAAGTTGCGGGTGGTAACGGTGGCATCGCCGGTCTGCGCCGAGAGGCGTCCACCGTAGTTGTCGAGGCCGCCCAGGGCGATCAGGTTCAGGCGCTGGGCCTGGGTGATGCCGCCCTGGCGGTTGTTGTTCAGGTCGTAGCCGTTTTTCAGCACGCCGCTGAGTTGGGTGGTGAGCAAACCCTGCAGGCTGGCGAGCACGCCGCCACGGTTGTCCAGGTTGCGGGCGACGACCATCAGGTCGCCGGCCTTGGCCTGGAGGCGACCGCTCTGGTTGTCGAGGTCGTTGGTGACGGTCAGGGTCATGGCGCCCTGGCTCTGCACGGTGCCTTTGCCATTGGTGAGGCTGGCGGCGTCGATCTGCACGCCGCCGTTCTGGCTGTAGATCAGGCCATCGGCGTCGTTCTGTACCATGCCGGTGCTGGTCAGGACGAGTTGATCATTGGCGGCGACGGTGCCGCGATTGCGGTTGTCCAGGCCAGCGGTGAGCAAGGTCAGCAGGCCCTGGCTGGCGATCTGGCCGCCCTGGTTGGTGATCTGCGTGGCGCGCTCGACCCGCAGCGGGCCGGCGCTGGCGAGTTTGCCGTTGGTGTTGGTCAGGGCGCCGAGCAGGTCGAGGGTCACGGCGGCGTTGCCGATCAACTGGCCGCCGGTGTTGTCCAGGCCGGTGCCGGTGAAGCTCAGGGCATTCTGGGCGTTGATGGTGCCGCCGGCGTTGCCGAGGGTCATGGCGTTGATGACCAGGGCGTTGCCGCTGTCGATCAAGCCGCTCTGGGCGTTGTTGAGCAGACCGCCGCTGACGGTCAGGGTCTGGTCGCCGCCGCTGGAGAGGATGCCACCGCCGTTGTCCAGGCTGGCAGCGCTGACGGTCAGTTGTTTCTTGCCGACCAGCGCGCCGGCATTGCCGTTGAGCAGCGCCCCGCTGAGGGTGGCGCTGACGTCCTCGTCGCGGCTCGACAGGGTGCCGCTGTTGCGGTTGTCCAGGCTTGCGGCGGTCAGGCCCAGGCCCTTGAAGCCGGACAGCAGACCACCTTGGTTGGTGACGTCGCGGGCGCCCAGGGTCAGTACGCCGTTGCTGATCAGTTGGCCGGCGCTGTTGTCCAGGTCGCGGGCGTTCAGGTCCAGGCTCTGGCTGCTGGAGATTTCGCCGTGTTGGTTGTTCAGGTCTCGCAGGTGTTTGAGGCTGAGAACACCGGCGGTGGTGATGAGGCCGGCGCTGTTGTTGAGGTCGCCGGTGGCGGCGCCGAAGTCGATGGCGATGGCACTACCGAGCAACGAGCCTTGCTGGTTGTTCAGGCCGCTGGTGGTGACGGTCAAGGCATCGGCGGCGCTGATCAGCCCGTTGCCCTGGTTGTTCAACTGGCCGCTGAGGGCCAGGTCGAGGTTGGCGCGGCTGGTCAGGGTGCCGCCGTTGTTGTTCAGGTTTGCGGCTTCGACGTCCAGCGCGGCGGCGGCGATCAGACCCTTGAGGTTGGTCAGGGCGTTATCGACGCGCAGGGTCAGGGCCTGGTTGCTCAGCAGTTTGCCGTTGTCATTGTTCAGGCTTTGCGCAGCCAGGGTGAACGCCTGGGCGCTGGAGATTTCGCCGCCGTCGTTGTTGACGGCCTTGAGGTTCTTGAGCATCAACAGCGGTGCGTTGATCAGGCCGCCCTGGTTGTTGAGTTGGCCCTGGTTGAGGTCCAGGGTCAGGGCCGTATTGCTGAAGAGTTGACCGCCCTGCTGGTCGAGGCTGGACACAGAGGCAGTCAACGCGCTCTGGCTGCCAATGTGCCCGCCGTCTTGGTTGATGAGTTGGGTAGCCTTGAGGTCCAGCGTGCTGCCGCTGTTGAGACGCCCCTTCTGACTGTTGTTAAAAGCGCCGGTGGTGACGCTCACCGCGCCTTTACCGCTGATGGTCCCCTGTTCGCGGTTGTCCAGCGACTTGCTGGTCAGCAGCAACGCGCCGTCGGTGACCAGTTTCCCGCCCTGGTTGTCGAGCAAGCCCAAGCTCTGCACAGTGAGGTCCGCCGCACTGGACAGGCTGCCGCCGGCGTTGGTCAGGTTGGCTGCGGTGACATTCAACGCCCCTTCACTGCTGAGCTGGCCTTGGCTGTTGATCAGGTCTCTGCTCAGGGTGATGCGCTGGTCCTGCTGGCTGTTCAGGTAACCGCCGCTGTTATCCAGCGAGCCACCCTCCAGGATCAGCCCGGTCTTGGCGCTGAGCAGGCCCCTGGTGCGATTGAGCAAGGTGTCCACGGTCAGCTTAAGCATCTGCCCGGCGTTTACCTGGCCGCCATCGCTGTTGTCGAAGTGTTGACTGACCAGGCTGAGGTCTGCATTGCCCGTGAGTTCACCGCCACGGTTGTCGAGGTCGTCTACATCGAGATTCAGCTTTTTTGTTGCGCCGATCAGGCCGGCCTGACGGTTGTCAAGGCTGCCGGCCTTGAGCGTCAAGGCGTCGGTGCTGATCAGCGTGCCCTGGCGGTTATCAAAAGCGCCAAGGGTGGCCGCCAGTCCGGTTTTGCCGGCGATGCTGCCGGTGCGGTTGTCCAGACGACCCGCGACCAACAGCAACGCACCGTCGGCGATCACGGAGCCATGCTGATTGTCGAGCAGCATATCAACCGTCAGGTCGAGTTGGTCACGGCCGCTGATCAGGCCATCGCTGTTGTCCAGGCTGGCGCTTCGGCTGTCCAGCGATGCCGCCGAAATCACACCCCGGGCGTTGTTCAGCAGCTGCGCCGTCTTCAGCACCAGCCCTTGGTTGCTCAGCAGCTTGCCGTTGCGGTTATCCAGGTTCTGCGCGGCAACGGTGAATGCTTGCTGGCTGGAAATTTCGCCGCTCTGGTTGTTGACGTCCTTGAGGTTGCTCAGCAACAGCGCACCCGACGTATTGATCAGGCCGCTCTGGTTATTCAGAAACCCGTGGTTGAGGTCCAGGGTGAGACTGGTATTGCTGAACAGTTCGCCGTTCAGTTGCTCCAGCCCGGTGATGCTGGCAGCCAAGTTTTTTGCACTGGCGATGCGACCGGAGGAGTTATTCACCTGGCCCGCTTTCAATGACAACGTGTCGTTGCTGATCACGCTGCCGCCCAGGTTGCTCAAGGTAGCGGCGCTGTCGATGTTCAGCGCACCAATGCTCGCCAACTGACCCGCATCATTATTAATTTCGGCCGCCTTGACGCTGGCGGTGGTGTCGCTTTTCACGCTGCCTTGAGCGTTGAGCAATTGCCCCTGCAGATCCAGGTTCAACCCTTTTTGTGCGTAAAGGGTGCCTTGCCGGTTGTCCAGACTCCCCGCGTCGAGTGCCAGCAGACCGATCGACGACAGCAAACCAGTTTGATCAAGCAACTGGGCCGAAATGCTGGCGGTGAGTGCGCCATCCGCGAGCAAACGCCCCGCCGTGTTATCCAGCGAGGCAGCGCGCACCGTGACGTTGCCCTGGCTGCTGAGTTGGCCTCCGTTGTTATTCAACTGCCCGACATTGACCGTGAGGTTGCCATTGCTGCTGACGACGCCCTGGGTGTTGAGCAGTGTGTCGGCGCTGACGCTCAGCGTGTTGCTGCTCAGTACCCGGCCATTGTTCTGGTTATCCAGGGTCCCGGCTTTGACAGTCGAGGCCTGCCCGGCACTCAGGGTCCCGCCCTGGTTGTTCAGGGTCTGCGCCACATTGGCCGTCAGGTTGCGGCTGGCGATCACGCTCTTGCCGCTGTTGTTGAGATTCTGCGCGGTGAGGCTGACATCGCCCCCTGCATTGCGAGTGTTGTCCGCATTGACCCCAGCTTCGATGACGCCGTTGTTGGTCAACTGCCCGCCGCTGCTCAAGCTGATCCGGTCACGGGCGGCGATGTTCTGCTGCACATCCAGTGCGCCGCTGGTTTGCATGTTGACGCTGGCACCGTAGACCGCCCCTTGCACGTTGGCGCTGGCGGCCTTGGCGGTGACCGCGCCGGTGGCTGAGGTGTCGGCCAGGCTCAGATGCCCGTTGGCGTCGAGCTGGATATCGCCACCGCTGGCGATCAATTTACCGTCCAGCTTCACGCCGACACCGGCCTCGGTACCCACCAGCTTGATGGCGCCCGCGTACATGCCGCCCAGGGCCGAGGAGTCGATGGCCAGTTGCGGTTTGGTGCTGCCATCGTCGGCGCGGGCGGTGGAATTGAGGCTGGCGGCATCGACGTCGTTGCGACCGGCGACGATGGTCAGGTTCTTGGCCTGGATCTCGGCGTTGATCTTGGCGCTGCGGGTGATGATTTCGAAGCGGTCGACGTTGGTCGCGTTGAGGCCCGCGCCTTCGACGGTGACGCTACCCTGGTCGACCTGGTAGCGCGTCAACTGACCGTTTTCCACCACCGGTTTGCCGGTGGTCAAAGTTGCCTGGGGGGTGTTGATGAAGCCGCAGCCGTTACAGGTGATGCCGTAGGGGTTGGCGACGATGACGTGGGCCGACTGCCCCGCCACCTCGGTGTAGCCACGTAACTGGCTCGGGCTGCCGCCGTTGACTTCGTTGAGGATGGTGGTGGCGGCCGCGCCGTTGAGGTTCGGGTTGCCGAGGATGATCCCGCCCAGTTGCGTGGACTGGGTGCGGGACGTGGCGTTGTTGAGGATGACGCCGTTGCTGCCGACGTTGTAGTCCGTGAACTGGTTGTGGGACAGACCATTACCGTTGGGGCGCGCGATGTTGACGATGGGCACGCCATTGCCCGCCTGGCCGAGGCTGGTGCCCGGCGCACTGACGACGATACCGTCGGCCTGGGCCCACATCGGTTGCCAGAACATGACGTTGGCCAGCAGGAACGCCAGGCCGCGCTTGGGCATGCCGCAGAACCGTTCGCGGTTTTGCAGGGCAGCAGAAGGTTGGCGGGCCAGCAAGGCGTATTGGCGGTCGTCCATGATCAGGTCTCGTTGCAGCAATTTTAAAAGGAGTACGCACGGCGCTTCGCGCTCGGTCGGGGCGTCCGAGCCTTCCAGATTGGGGGGGCGAAGGGGGTGGCCATCAAAATAGTGGCGCAATGGTAAAGAGCCATCATTTTGGCGTCAACTTTGTTTAGTCAGAAGAGAGGGACTTCGTCGAAAAGCCTGCTTTCGCAAGCCAGCCAGCCTCCTTGTGGGAGCGAGCCTGCTCGCGATGACGGCTGCACAGTCAACCTCCCTGCAAGCTGAACCACCGCCATCGCGAGCGAGCTCGCTCCCACAAGGGATTGGGGGCACTCGGGCTTTTTGCATACCCTCGCTTGAATCAGTTGACTCACTGACGCCAGTCACCATCTCGTAACAAATCGTGAATAGCATTTCCGTTGGTACTCACAACCCAACCCTTCCGCCATGCCGGCAGCAGTTCATCCACCACGAGCAGCATGACTGCAGTGGCAAAGAGCGCCGGAACTGCGTTCCCTCCATGAACCGGATGTCATCATGACCACCCCGACCTTTGTCTCAGATTCGATAAGCCCCATCTCAAGACCGCAGCTCAACCGCAAGCCGAGCATGCTGACCCTGATCGTATTTTTCGCAGTGCTGGCCACCGGACTGCTGTTCACCGCCTACAGCCTGGTGCGTGACATGGGCGAATTCGGCACCGTGGTCACCACCTGGACACCGTTCCTGCTGTTGGGCGTGGCGCTGCTGATTGCCCTTGGTTTCGAGTTCGTCAACGGCTTTCACGACACCGCCAACGCCGTGGCGACGGTGATTTACACCAACTCCATGGCGCCGAATTTCGCGGTAGCCTGGTCGGGGTTCTTCAATTTTCTCGGGGTGCTGCTGTCCAGTGGAGCGGTGGCCTTCGGCATCATCGCCTTGCTGCCGGTGGAGCTGATTCTGCAAGTCGGTTCATCGGCCGGTTTCGCGATGATTTTCGCCCTGCTGATCGCCGCGATCCTGTGGAACCTCGGCACCTGGTGGCTGGGCCTGCCGGCGTCGTCCTCGCACACCTTGATCGGCTCGATCATCGGCGTCGGCGTGGCCAATGCCCTGATGCACGGCCGTGACGGCACCAGCGGGGTGGACTGGACCCAGGCTGCCAAAGTCGGTTACGCGCTGCTGCTCTCGCCCCTGGTGGGTTTCGGCTGTGCCGCGCTGCTGTTGCTGGCGCTGCGAGCCTTCGTCAAGAACCGCGCTCTGTACAAGGCACCGGAAGGCAACACCCCGCCACCGTGGTGGATTCGCGGCATGCTGATCGCCACCTGCACCGGCGTGTCGTTTGCCCATGGCTCCAACGACGGCCAAAAAGGCATGGGACTGATCATGTTGATCCTGGTGGGGACCCTGCCGATGGCCTATGCATTGAACCGCACCATGCCTGCCGATCAAGCCTTGCAGTTCGCCGCCGTGGCCGAAGTCACCCAGCAGGCCCTGGTAAAAAGCACACCGCAACCGGCACCGGCAGATCCCCGGGCGGTCCTCTCCGATTTCGTTCGCAGCAAGGAAGCCACGCCGCAACTGGTGCCTGCCCTCGCCGCCCTCACCGGCGCCATCGGGGCTGAGGTCAAGGGCTACGGCTCATTGGCCAAAGTGCCCGCCGAAGCCGTGGGGAACGTGCGTAACGACATGTACCTGACCAGCGAAACCATCCGCCTGATGGACAAGAACAAAATCGGTAACTTCGACGCCGATACCAGCGGCAAGCTGCAATTGTTCAAGCAGCAGATCGACAACTCCACACGGTTCATTCCGCTGTGGGTGAAAATCGCCGTGGCCATCGCCCTTGGCCTCGGCACCATGGTGGGCTGGAAGCGAATCGTGGTGACGGTGGGCGAAAAGATCGGCAAGAGCCACCTCACCTATGCCCAGGGCGCCTCGGCGGAAACCGTCGCGATGCTGACCATCGGCGCCGCCGACATGTTCGGCTTGCCGGTGTCCACCACCCATGTGTTGTCTTCAGGGGTGGCCGGGACCATGGTCGCCAATGGCTCGGGCTTGCAGATGCGCACGATCCGCAACCTGCTTATGGCTTGGGTATTGACGTTGCCGGCGGCGATTCTGTTGTCGGGCAGCCTTTATTGGTTGCTGACCAAATTGTTCTGACGCAGGGACCTGTGGCGAGGGGATTTATCCCCGCTGGGGTGCGAAGCAGCCCTAAAACCTGACAGGACGGTGTGTCAGGCAGTATGTCTGGGGGCGCTTCGCACCCCAGCGGGGATAAATCCCCTCGCCACAAAAAGCTGGGCCAGCTCTCAATCCGCCACAAAGCCCTCTACGAAGGTCTCTCGCAGCCAGGCCGTAAACACACTCACCGCCCGTGGCACATGGGCGGAGTAAGGGCGAATGGCATACAAGTGGGAAGCGAACGCCCCGGTCGACTCCCAGTCGGGCATCACCTCGACGAGCTTGCCGTCACGCAGCGCGGCTTGCGCGCTGAAATCCGGCAGCAAGGCGATGCCTAATCCGCAGAGTGCCGCCTCACGTAACGCTTCGCTGTTGTTGGCGGAAAACACGCCGGTGACCGGCACCGTGGTACGAGGATGATCGGGCGCCGCATTCCTTGGCACGAAGTGCCAGGCCGGCTGATCCTGGCGGGGATAGTAGAGACAATCCTGATCCACCAGCATGTGGGGTTCCGTTGGAATTCCCCGACGCGCCAAGTACTCGCGACTCGCCACCAGAAGCGTGCGAGTACGGCAAAGCGGCCAGGCGACGTGGGTATCCGGTGGGGCCTGTGTATGGCGAATGGCGAGGTCGAACCCTTCCATCGCCAGGGCGCTGATGTTGTCCGACATGGACAGCTCCACGCGGATTTCCGGATAGGCCTGAAAGAACGTCGCCAACCTGGGGACCAATTGCTGCCGGGCCAATGCGACAGGGGCCGTGATCCGAAGCAATCCCCGCGGCGTTTGTGCAAGGTCCTGGACACTGGCAAAACTATGGGCGATTGCACCGAAGGCCGCGCGTGTTTCCTCGACCAGGCCACGGCCGGCATCCGTAAGCCGCACGCTGCGCGTGGTTCGCTGTACCAGGGCGATCCCGGCTTGCCGTTCCAGCTCGGCGATATGCTGACTCATCGCCGCCTTACTGACACCCAGGCGACGTGCCGCCGCGGTAAAACTGCCCTGCTCCGACAACACGGTGAGCCAATGGAGTTGATTCCAGGGGATGTCGAGGGGTGACTTTTTCATAAGGTGATTGTTTGCCAATGTGAACAATGAGTTCAATCTTAGACGGCTAGGCGCGCTAACGCACCCTTCCTACACTCCCGAGGGTTCCCACCCCTCATCGGAGAAACTGCATGACGGATTCTATTGCCCCAATCGATCACTACATCCACGGGCGTCACGTCCCGAATACCTCCGGGCGTTCTCAAGACGTATTCAACCCAGCCACCGGCAGGGTCACCGGCCGTGCGGGCCTGGCCGGTGTCGATCAGGTCAATGCCGCCGTGCAGTCGGCAGCCGAGGCATTTCCCAAGTGGGCCGACACACCGCCGATACGCCGCGCCCGCGTCATGTTCAAGTTTCTTGAGTTGCTGAACAGCCACCGCGACGAGCTCGCCCGGTTGATCACGGCGGAGCACGGCAAAGTGTTCACCGATGCCCAGGGCGAAGTCTCCCGGGGTATCGACATCGTGGAGTTCGCCTGTGGCATGCCCCAGCTGTTGAAAGGCGATTTCACCGAACAAGTGTCGACCGGAATGGACAACTGGACCGTTCGCCAACCGCTGGGCGTCGTGGCCGGCATCACACCGTTCAACTTCCCGGTGATGGTGCCCATGTGGATGTTCCCGGTGGCTATCGCGGCGGGCAACACCTTCGTGCTCAAGCCCAGCCCGACCGATCCGTCACCGTCGCTGTTCATTGCCGACCTGTTCAAGGAAGCCGGTTTGCCGGACGGCGTGTTCAACGTCGTGCAGGGCGACAAAGCAGCGGTCGATGCGCTGCTCGATCACCCTGAAGTCAAAGCCGTGAGCTTTGTCGGCTCGACACCTATCGCCAACTACATCTACGAAACCGGCGCCCGCCAGGGCAAGCGCGTGCAGGCACTGGGCGGCGCGAAAAACCACATGGTGGTGATGCCTGACGCCGACATCGACCAGGTCGTCGACGCGCTGATCGGCGCAGCCTTCGGCTCTGCGGGCGAGCGTTGCATGGCGATCTCGGTGGCGGTGTTCGTCGGGGATGTCGCCGACAAAGTCATGCCGAAACTGGTGGAACGCACCCAGGCGCTGAAGATCCTCAATGGCATGGACCTGACCGCCGAAATGGGCCCGATCGTGTCGAAAGCAGCTCACCAACGCATCACCGGCTACATCGAACAGGGCATCGCCGAAGGTGCGCAAATGTTGGTGGACGGTCGCGACTTCCGAGGAAACGAGGCCGGAGAAGGTTGCGGGGATGGGTTCTGGCTGGGGGGCACGCTCTTCGATCACGTCACGCCGCACATGAGCATCTACAAGGATGAGATCTTCGGCCCCGTATTGGGCTGCCTGCGGGTCAAGGACTTGAAGGAAGCCGTCGACCTGATCAACGCCCACGAATTCGGCAACGGCGTTGCCTGCTTCACCCGCGACGGCAACGTAGCCCGGGAGTTCAGCCGGCGCATCCAGGTCGGAATGGTGGGTATCAACGTCCCGATCCCGGTGCCCATGGCATGGCACGGCTTCGGCGGCTGGAAACGCAGCCTGTTCGGCGACATGCATGCCTATGGCGAAGAAGGCGTGCGTTTCTACACCAAGCAGAAGTCGATCATGCAGCGCTGGCCCGAAAGCATCGGCAAGGGTGCCGAGTTCGTGATGCCGACGGCGAAATAACCCGTCCGCCATGATCGTGAGCCCTGGCGCAACTACTCCGGTAGCGGGCGCCAGGAGCCCCCCGCCTTGGCCATCACGACCACTAGATCCTCACCATCCATTCCCCGTGCACATCCGCTTCCCCGTGCAACACCTCAATCACCCAGTCGATGAACACCCGCACCCGTGGCGACAGCTGTCGATGGGGTGGGTACACGACCGAAATCGGCCACAACGGCACCGCATAGTCGCTCAGAACCTGCACCAGGCGCCCTTCGGCCAACTGCTGCTGAACGTGGTAGCGCGGCACCTGGATCAAGCCGAATCCCGCCTCGCAGGCGCTGACGTAGGCATCGGCATTGTTGACAGTCAGTTCGCCCGGCATCTGCAGCTCACGCACCTGCCCCGCCACCTCGAATTCGAAGGGGAAGTAACGCCCATTGCCGGACGCGAAGCTGATGGCGCGATGCGTCGCCAGGTCCTCCAGTTGCCGAGGCGTGCCCGACCGGGCCAGATAGTCGGGGCTGGCGCAGGTCAGTTGGTGCAATCGCACGATGGGCCGTGCCACCAACGCCTGGTCGGTGATATTGCCGGCGCGGATCGCACAATCCACGCCTTCGCGCTGCAGATGCACTTGCCGGTCATGAAAGCCGATGTCCAGTTGCAGCGCCGGATAGCGTCGATAGAAGTCCGGCAGGCGCGGCAGGATCCAGCTGCAACCGAAGGCGATGGGCATGTCCACCCGCAAGGTGCCGCGAGGCTGGCTCCGTTGTGCCGACAGTGAACCTTCGAGGTCATCGAGATCGTCGAGCAGTTGGCCGCAGCGCTGGTAGTAGGCTTCACCGTCAAGCGTGGCGCGCACCTGTCGCGTGGTGCGCTGGAGCAATTGCACGCCCAGGTGCGCTTCGAGCTGTTGAATCAGCAGGCTGACGGTGGCTCGGGGCAATTCAAGGTCATCGGCGGCCTTGCCAAAACCGCCCAGCTCGACAATGCGCCGGAACACTTGCATGGCCTGTAAACGGTCCAATGGCTCACCTCACTATTTAGAAATCACGAATAGTTAAACCAATATTCGTGGATTTATCCATGCAATCGTTTACCGCAAGCTGAGCGTGTCATTCATCTGCAGGAGCAACATCATGAAAACCCGCCAATTGGGTCATCAAGGTCCCCACGTTTCCGCCATCGGCCTGGGCTGCATGGGCATGTCGGATTTCTATACCACCGGCGGCGACGAACGAGAGTCGATTGCCACGCTGCATCGCGCGCTGGAGCTGGGGGTGACGATGTTCGACACCGCCGATATGTACGGCCCCCACACCAATGAAGAGCTCCTCGGCCGGGCCTTGAAAGGCAAGCGCGACAGTCTCTATCTGGCGACGAAGTTCGGACTGGTGCGCAGCAGCGATCCTCATGCCCGAGGCGTCAATGGTCGTCCCGAATACGTCAGGCAATCCGTCGATGGCAGCCTCAAGCGTCTGGGTACCGATTACATCGATCTCTACTACCAACACCGCATCGACCCTCAGGTGCCCATTGAAGAAACCATCGGAACCATGGCCGAGCTGGTCAAGGCCGGCAAGGTCCGCCAGATCGGCATCTCCGAGGCCAGCGCCGAAACCATTCGACGAGCGCACGCGGTGCATCCACTGGCAGCGGTGCAAAGCGAATACTCGTTGTGGTCCCGCGAGCCCGAACACAATGACGTGCTCGATACCTGCCGTCGCCTGGGCATCGCGTTTGTCGCCTACAGCCCGTTGGGCCGGGGCTTTCTGACCGGCGAGCTGAAGACACCGGAAGACTTCGCTGCCGATGACTATCGCCGCTTCAACCCGCGCTTCCAGGCAGACAACTTCCGTCGCAACCTGATGCTGGTGGAACGGGTCAAGGCGTTGGCCGCGGACAAACACATCAGTGCCTCACAACTGGCACTGGCGTGGGTGTTGGCCCAGGGCGACCATATCATCCCGATTCCTGGGACCAAACAGCGCAAATACCTGGAGAGTAATGTGGCGGCCGCCGAGGTGGTCTTGAGTGCCGATGAACTCGTCCAATTGGATGAGATTTTCGGCGCCAACGAGGCGGTGGCGGGCGAGCGGTACGATGCTCGGACGATGACGTTGCTGGATGGTTGAATGGAGAAGCACGGCTGACATCAACGTCGGCTGATCCACCGCCATCGCGAGCAGGCTCGCTCCCACACGGGATTTGGGGTGTGCGCAGCATTTGCATACACCATCAAACCCTGTGGGAGCCGGGCTTGCCCGCGATGGCGGC
>NZ_JBMDKO010000023.1:0-91026 GCF_057809755.1 Pseudomonas sp. FG13 | reverse complement strand
CCTCACGCTGATCGGAAATGACAACATCAACGGCCTCGGTAACGCCCTTGACAACGTACTGACCGGCAACGCGGGCAACAACGTGCTGGTCGGTGGCGCCGGGCAGGACACGCTGATTGGCGGTGCGGGGGATGACCTTTATGTCCTCGACAATATCGGCGACACGGTCACCGAGCTCGCCGACGAAGGCCATGACCTGGTACGCACGTCGGTCAGCTATGCCCTGTCGGCCAATGTCGAGGATGGTCAACTGGTCGGCCTCTCCGCCATCAATCTCACTGGCAACGCGCTGGACAACAGCCTGATCGGCAACGGCGCCGCGAACGTGCTCAACGGCCTGGACGGCGCGGACATTCTGGATGGCGGCGCAGACAATGATCAGCTTGACGGCGGCGCGGGCAATGACGTGCTGATCGGTGGCATTGGCACTGACACCCTGACGGGGGGGACCGGAGCCGATAGCTTCATGTTCGGCGCGTTAAATGAGCTGGGTATCGGCAATGCTCGCGACATCATCCTGGATTTCAGTCAACTCCAAGGCGATAAGCTTGACCTGTCGAAGCTGGATGCCAATATCCTCGCTGCAGGAATCAACCAGTTCAGCTTCATCGATTCGGCTGACTTCAGCGGTGCAGGGCAATTGCGCTTCGTCGACCATGTGCTTTCCGGCAATATCGACGGCAATCTGGGAGCGGATTTCGAAATCCAACTGGTGGGTGTCAACACCTTCAGTGCCAGCGATCTGGTTGCTTGATCGGCCTCTGAGAACACCGATTCGTGGAAAGGGAGCTTGCTCCCGCTGGGGCCGCATAGCGGCCCTTTCTTTTGTGGGCGCTTTGCACTCAGGCGGCAGCAAGCTCCCTCGCGACTGTTTCCGAGCAAGTGAACAGTGCCGCGCTTATCAGGCGGCGTTTTCATATAGGTTCGAAAAATAATTTAGCCAGCCTGTCGATTTCTCCCACTGTCATTCGATTATCCATGGAACCGCTGCAACGGCGGCTTACTCAGCATCAGGAGATAAGACCATGCGATTTTTGGTGATCGTCAAAGCCAGCCCGGAATCGGAAGCCGGGGAAATGCCCAGTGAAGCGTTGCTGACCGCCATGGGTGCCTACAATGAAGAATTGGTCAAGGCCGGGGTAATGCTCGCGGGTGAAGGCCTGCACCCCAGTTCCAAGGGCGTGCGCGTACAGTTTTCCGGCAAGAACCGGACCGTTGTCGACGGCCCCTTTGCTGAAACCAAGGAGCTGATCGCCGGCTTCTGGATCTTCCAGGTCCAGTCGCTGCAGGAGGCCATTGACTGGGTCAAGCGTTGTCCAAACCCGATGGTCAGCGACAGCGAAATCGAAATCCGCCAGATCTTCGAAATGGAGGATTTCGGCGAGACCTTTACTCCCGACCTGCGCGAGCAGGAAGCACGCCTGCGGGCGCAGATGTCTGATCAATCGTAGAACCTGACACCAGGAGATCCGACCATGAGAATCATTCCTTACCTGACCTTCAACGGTAACTGCAAGGAAGCCTTCGCGCTGTACAAGGACGTGCTGGGCGGTGAGCAGTTTTCCATGACCTTTGCCGAAGCGCCTGAAGAAACGGGCATGCCCAAGGACAACAACCTGATCCTGCATACCTGCCTGACCGTCGGCGACTTCAGCCTGATGGCCTCCGATTGTCCGCCGGGCCAGCCTTACCGCAAGCCGCAGGGTGTTTCGGTGTCCCTCAATGTCGACAGCGTGGCCGAGGCCGAGCGACTGTTCAATGGCTTGAGTGCGGGGGGCAGCGTGCACATGCCGTTGGCAAAGACTTTCTGGGCGGAACGTTTCGCCATGTTCGAAGACCGTTTCGGGATTGCCTGGATGGTCAACTGCGAAGGTGCGAAGTAGGGGGGGCGAACGGGGCGTCGGTCTAGAGCGACGCCCTGATTACCAACGGGCAATCCACTGGCTGGGTGCCCGTGACCTCAAGCGTTTCGATCAGGTGCCGGGCGGCCTGACGGCCGATCTCGTAGTACGGCAGTTGCACCGTGGTCAGGGGCGGGATGAACAGTTCGGCGATGCCGATCATGTTGTCATAGCCGAGCACGGCCACGTCACCGGGAATCTTCAGGCCACGGCCCAACAGCAACTGATAGGCACAAAAAGCAATGCGGTCGTTGCCGCAGATCAGGATGTCGAACTCGGGGCGGCCGTCGACGATGTGCCGGTCAAGAATGGTGGCGGTTTCACCATAGGCATCGTGATCGGAAAGGTCGTATTGCAGCAGTGTTTCGGGAGGCAGCCCGAATGCCTGGCAGGCACGCTGCAGGCCGACCTGTCGCAGACCCCAGGCAAGGCTGCGTTTTGGCAGATTGATGCACAGCGGGCGCCGATAGCCCTGGCTCAAGGCGTGATGCACGGCGCGATGCTGGCCGGTCTCGTCATCGGGCACATAACTGACCAGACGACCGTCATCCTCCAGGCAGTTGGCGAGCACCAGCGGTTTGCTCTTCAGGCGCTCGGGAATGCTCACCTGGCGCAACCCCATGGCACTGAAGATCAACCCGTCGGGACGGTGCGAGAGCATCAGGTCGATGTCCTGGTCGGTGGGCGGGTTGTTCAACAGGTTGAGGATGAAGACGTTCCAGCCTGCCTGCTGCGCGGTCTGTTCGATGGACAGCAGCAGCTCGACCGCGAACGGCGTGGTCGCAGTGTCCAGGGCGAACACACCGATGGTCCGTGCCTGGAGGTTATCGCCACGCATTCTGCGTGCCGACAGGCTCGGTACGAACTGCAACTCATCAATGGCGCTCCGTACCCGCTGAAGGGTTTCGGCGCTCAGTTTTTCCGGATTGTTGAGCGCTCTGGAAACCGTCATCAGGGACACGCCGGCCAGCTGTGCAACGTCTTTCACTGAAGTCATGCGAAGTGGGGCCCGTCAGGTTGACGGGCAATCATGACACAGGGTCCGGGCTTCTCGCGACCGTTCATAGCCAGCCTGATCCCAGCGGCCATGCCCTGGGAATGGAGACGTGTCCGCCGTTCCCGCTGGCCAGCAACTTCACTCCCAGGCTGTCGGAGCGGGGATAGAGGCGGCTGCTGAGGCTGAAGCGTCCGCTCTGGTCAAACACCTCTATGGATGAACGATCAAGAAACACCCGCAACTCCAACTGCTCAAGTGACGGGTCTATCGGCACGCTGCGCTGACCGTCGACTTGCGCCCCCGAGCGACTGCGATCCAGTACCAGGCGTTGCAACGCCCCATCGTAGTAGAGCAGGGTTTGTTCAGCGCTTTCGTCATCAGTGCTGCAGCGCAAGGCGACGCCCAGGTGACCGTCGGTGCAGCCCAGCAGGTCCAGGTGCACCAGGAACTCGAGCCGGTCGCCGCTGATGTGCGATAACCATTGAGTGCCCGGACCTGCCCACGGCGACGTGCCGAGAAGCGGCGCCTGGCGCAAGGCCGTCAGCTCCCGCGCCGGAAACACGCGCAAGCGATCGGCCTGCAACTCAAGCTCGCGAGGCAGGCCGAGCATGCCGCACCAGTGATGCGCCTGGCTCGGCATCGGGCTCTCCCACATGTCGAGCCACGCCCACACCAGGCGTCGCCCATCGGCGGCCTCCAGCGTTTGCGCGGCGTAGAAATCATGGCCATTATCCAGTTCGATAAAGGGCCCGCCGGTGAAGTGCCAATCGCTGTCGAGCCGGCCTACCCGGTAACCGGTCTGGTACTTGTTGAGACGTTCGTAACCCTGGGGATGCATGCCCTGGGGGGAATACAGCAGCACATCGCGTCCGCCCAGTCGAAACAGATCCGGACATTCCCACATATAACCATCGCCTTCCTCGCCCTGGTCGACATAATCAAGGAACTCCCAGGCGTGCAGATCCGTCGAGCGGTACAGCGGCAGCAGTGGCGTGTCGCCCAGGCGGGCGCCGGCAATCAGGTACCAATGGTCATCCTGCTTCCAGACCTTGGGATCACGAAAGTGCATGATCGTGTTCTCGGGTGGGCGCTCGATCACCGCGCCGTGCTTGACGAAGCGGATGCCGTCGGTACTGGTGGCCAGGCACTGGACTTGTCGGATCAGGCGTTCATCCCCCACATCCCCCAGCCACGCATGCCCGGTGTAGATCAGCGCCAGGGTGTCCCCGCACACCACCGCACTGCCGGAAAAGCAGCCGTCACGGTCGAAGTCGTCGCCTGGCGCCAGAGCGATGGGCAGATGCTGCCAATGAACCAGGTCGGCGCTCTTGGCGTGGCCCCAATACATTGGTCCCCATTTCGCTTCGAAGGGGTGGTGTTGATAGAACACATGGTATTCGCCGCGAAAGTACACCACTCCGTTAGGGTCGTTCATCCAGCCCGCCACAGGGGCAAGATGATAGTCGGGTCGGTAATCCTGGATGACGCGGGACAGGCCATCGCTCAGCGCCTGCTGTGCATGTTCAAGGGCCGGGGACAGGGTTGCAGGGGGCATAGGTGCGTTCATGGTATTCAAAGACAAGGTCATAGGGCGCCTGCGGGGGCCGGGCGCAGTGGCACGCCATCGGGCAGGGTTTCAAGGGCGTGACGCTTCAAGGCCACCCCGTCGGTATCGAACAGGTGCAGATTGTCGGTTTCCAGGCGCAGTTTGACCCGGTCGCCGACCTGCCAGCCTGCGTTCACCTCGCAACGACAGATCAGCGGCTCGTCCTGGCCGGTATCGATGTGCACATAGGTTTCGCTACCGAGGTATTCGACCCCGGTCACGACCACGCCAGCGGATCCTGGCGCGGCTTCCAGCGTCACGTGTTCCGGGCGGATCCCCAGGCTCAGTTGGGTGTCCGCCGCGAGGCCGGAGCTGTCGAAGGGTAGGGATGCCTTGCCCAACACAAAGCTTTCCACCAGGCTGGTTTCCCCTGGCGCATGCAGAAACGCCGCAAGAAAATTCATCCTGGGCGAGCCCAGGAAACCGGCGACAAAGCGGCTGGCCGGGCGCTCGTAAAGTTCACGCGGCGAGCCGACCTGCTCGATGCGACCACCGTTGAGCACGACAATTTTGTCGGCCAGGGTCATCGCCTCGACCTGATCGTGGGTGACGTAGATCACGGTCGAACCCAGCCGGGCGTGCAACCGGGCGATTTCGTTGCGCATCTGCACGCGCAGGAAGGCATCCAGGTTGGACAGCGGTTCGTCGAACAACAGGATGTCCGGTTCCCTCGCCATGGCCCTGCCCATGGCCACCCGCTGACGCTGTCCGCCCGACAACTCCTTTGGCTTGCGTTGCAGGAGCTTGTCCAGTTGCAGGATCTGCGCGGTTTTCAGCACGCGCTCGCGCAGGCTGGTCTTTTCGGTCTTGGCCAGTTTGAGCCCGAAACTGATGTTGTCGTAGACGGTCATGTGCGGGTACAGCGCATACGACTGGAACACCATGCCAACGCCACGCTCACGGGGTTCCAGGTCGTTGACCCGGCGTCCGTCGATCAGCAGGTCACCGTCACAGATCGAGTCCAGTCCGGCGATCAGGCGTAGCAAGGTCGATTTTCCGCAACCGGACGGGCCGACGAACACCACGAACTCACCCGTCGCGATGTCCAGGCTGACGTCGCGCAGAATGCGCGCGCCACCCAATTGTTTGTTCACGTTGTGCAGTTTCAATTTGCTCACGATAGGGTTCCTTGTCTTTATGGGGCCTCAGCCCTTCAACGCGCCAGCGGTGAGTCCGGAAACGATCCGGCGTTGGAAGATCAGCACCAGGATGACCAGTGGGACGGTGACCAGCACCGATGCCGCCATCAGCAACCCCCAAGGCAGTTCATGGGAGCTGCCGCCGGAAATCAGGGCGATGGCGACCGGGACCGTGCGTTGGGTGTCGGTCAGGGTGAACGTCAGGGCGAACAGGAATTCGTTCCAGGCTGCAATGAAGGCCAGCAGGCCGGTGGTGACCAGTGCCGGCCAGAGCAGCGGCAGCAGCACGCGAGTCAGCGTGACCCAGGGCGACGCACCGTCCATGATTGCCGCTTCCTCCAGCTCGTGGGGCAGTTGTCCCATGAAGGTCGTCAGCACCCAGACGGTGAAGGGCAAGGTGAAAATCGTGTAGCTCAGGATCAGCGCCCAGGACGTGTTGTAGAGGCCCAGGGCTCGTATCACCTCGAACAGCCCGGACAGCACGGCGACCTGAGGAAACATCGACACGCCCAGGACCAGCATCAACACCGTGCCTCGGCCACGAAACTTGACCCTGCCCAGCGCATAGGCAGCCGTCAGACTGAGGAACAGCGCCAGCGCGACCACGCATAGCGAAACCACCAGCGAATTGCCGATGGCCCGCAGGAACGAGGCTTGCTGGAGTACTGCGGCATAGTTGGAAAAGTCGGGGTTGTCGATCCAGTAGCTCACCTGGAACAAGGCCGTGGATGACTTCAGCGACGTGACGATGGCGTAGTAGAAAGGGAAGACCGTATACAGCAGCAGGATCCCGATCAGGCACCAGAACCCGAGGCGCAACAGCGCTTTTTTCAGCAGTCGCCGACTCATGAGCGGACCTCCATCTGGCGGCGTCCGAGGTACAGATAGACGATGGCGATCACTGCCACGACCAGGAACAGCAGGCTCGAGGCGGCGCTGCCGTAACCGACGTCCTGGAATTCCACCAGGTGCTGGCGGGCGTAGACCGACATGCTCATGGTGCTCGACGAATTCGAGGTCAGCACATAGATGACATCGAACACCCGCAAGGCATCGAGAATGCGGAAGATCGCTGCCACCAGCAGCGCCGGCAGCAGCAATGGCAGGGTGACCCGCCAGAACACTTTCAATGGGTGGATGCCATCGACCCGTGCGGCTTCGTAGCAATCGCCCGGCAACATCTGCAAGGCAGCCAGCATCAACAGCGTGACAAAAGGGACGGTCTTCCAGACGTCGACGATAATCACCGCCCACATCGACAGCTGCGCGTCTGCCGTCCAGGCCAGGGGCGCGTCAATCAGACCAAGGCCCAGCATCAGGTGATTGATGATGCCGAACTGGTCGTTGAGCATCCATGACCAGATCTTCGCCGAGACAATGGTCGGAATCGCCCAGGGAATCAGGATCAACGCCCGCACCAGGGCGCGCCCGGTGAACTTGATGTTGAGCAACAGTGCCACCAGCAGCCCCAGGACCATTTCCAGTCCCACCGACACCACGGTGAAATGCAGGGTGTTGCGCACCGCGTTCCACCACTGTGGGTCCACCAGCACGCCGGACCAGCCGGAGCCGCTGTAGAACAGGTAATTGCTCAGGCCCACAAAGGTGCCGCCCGTGGTATCCGCGAGGCTGGCGTCGGTCAGGCTGAACCAGAACGTACGCAGCAGCGGCCAGGCCGCTACCAAGGTCAGGCACAGCAGCATCGGCGCCAGGAACAGCCAGGCGGCGCGTACTCGGCGGCGTTGTACCGGCGTTTCCCGGGCGGGCAGATGCTCGGCGCAGGGCGCGTGGACAGAAGAGACAGACATGGTGATTTCCTTCCTTGTGGCTTACCAGTTCCGGCGTTTGATGCGCGTGAGTTCGCTTTCCAGGTCGACCAGCGCCTGATCGACCGGCAACTCTCCAGCCAGGACTCCGTGGACTTGATCGAAGAACGCATTGGAGACCCGGGGATAGCGGGCGGCAGTGATGGCGGCGGGGCGCATGACCCCATCGTTCAGGATGTTGTGCAACTGGCTGTAATACGGCATGGCCGCGATCAGCTCAGGGTCTTGGTAGAGCGACTCGATAACCGGGTTGTAGGCACCCACCAGTGCACGATGTTTCTGTTGTTGGGCGCTGGTCAGGTAGCTCACCAGTTCCGCGGCGAGCTTGGGCCTGGCGCTGTAGCGCGATACCGCCAGGCCCCAGCCACCGAGGGTGGAAGCATGGCTGCCGGACGCGCCACCACGGGGCAGGGGTGCGATGCCGACCTTGTCCTTCACCGCACTGTCCGGACTTTGCACCAGGGCCCAGGCATACGGCCAGTTGCGCATGAACAGGGCATTGCCCGACTGGAATACCCCACGTCCTTCCTCTTCGGTGTAATTGAGCACGCCACGGGGAGAGATATCGCCTACCCAGCTTTTCGCCAGCGTCAGCGCAGCCCTTGAGGCCTGGTTATTGACCACGATGTCGCCTTGCGGATTGACCAGGCCACCGTCCGGTTGACTGCTGATCCACTCCAGTGCGTTGCACGTCAGGCCCTCATAGGCACGCCCCTGGAAGACGTAACCCCATGCATTGGCATTTCCGGAGTCGCGCTCTGCCTGTTGCACAGCCCTGGCGGTAGCGGTCATTTCCTCCCAGGTCTGGGGGACCTGCTTGTCGTACTTATCGAGCAAGTCCTTGCGGTAATACAACAGCCCCGAGTCGGTGAACCACGGCATCGTGACCAGCCGCCCGTTCACCGTGGCGTTATCCACCTGGGCCTGGAAGTAGCCTTGGGTCGCGTTGGCGGGGAGTACCTCGCGCAAATCCATCAAGTGGTTGGCCAGCATCCCCGGCCACACCATGTCGATCTGGATGATGTCGATGTCGCTGGACTGCGCACTGAGGATCTGCTGGTAGAACGACAACCGCTCGGTTGCCGAGTTTGGCGTGGAAACCACGTCGACGCTGTGGCCGGTCTGTTTCGACCAGGCCTCGACAGCCTCTTTGCACAGTTGCAACTCCGCACCCACCGCGCCGCAGGAGATCGTCAGATCGGCTGCGCTGGAAAGGCAGGGAAGCCCGGCAAAAGCGCTGAACAGCGCTGCTGGAAGGAGCGATTTGAGTCGTTTCATAAAGCCCTCTTTATTTTTGTTTTTTTAAAAGTTAACGTTAACATCGCCAAATGTAGCAGCGTATTTGCGATGAGGCATCCTTTTTTTCGTGGAACGTGACAATTGGTCCTCCATGGAAAAAAGGTCGCTCGCAAGACAGAACAATAAAAACAAAACAGGGAAATCCACATGCAGAAAGCATCAAGCTGGCTCATTGCAGGCGTGCTCGGAACCTCGGCGGCGACTGTCCAGGCCGCGACGCTGGAAGAGCGCATGGCTGCCTTCGAAGCCCGCACCAGCGCAGCGGAAAAGCGTGCCGCCGCAGCCGAACAGCAGGCCCAGGCTCTCGCCAGGGAACTGCAGCAACTCAAGCTCACTCATCCTGGCTTGCAACCGACAGCCTCCGTTGCTAGCACTCCCGTGGCGCCCACCTTGGACGCGCGGTTGGCAAAACTTGAAGCCAATCAGCAAAACCTGGAAAAGGCGGGCAGCGGCGGGCACCTCTCCGACGGGTTCAGCTTCAAGGGCTACGCCCGCTCGGGATTGCTGATCAACGATGGGCTGGGGGGAGGGCGCGGCGGTCCCTATACGACGCCGGCCGGTTCCGTGGGTGGCGCGGTCGGACGACTGGGCAACGAGGACGACACCTACATGCGCATCGACCTTTCGAAAGAGCTGTATGCGCAGAATGGCACCCGTTCCAAATTCACCGTTTCCATTGCCGATGGCGTGGAAAGTTCCAATGACTGGACCGCCGAAGAAAGCAACCTGAACGTGCGCCAGGTGTTTACCGAACTCGACCATCTCGCCGCGTTCAAGGGCAACCCGATGTTCGAGAAGGCCACCCTGTGGGCAGGCAAGCGATTCGACCGGGACAACTTCGATATCCATTGGCTGGATTCGGACGTCGTTTACCTGGCCGGTACCGGCGGTGGCATCTACGACGTGCAGATGAACAAGGACTGGCGCTCGAACTACTCGCTGATCGGGCGCAATTACGGGGACTTCAGTGAGGGAGGGGTCAATGCGGACGTGGAGAGCTATGTCCTGACCTCCAACCAGTTTTTCGCCAACGGAGAGTGGCAATGGATGTTCAATGGCATCGGCTCGAAGAAAAACGACTTCAGCACCCGCACCAATGAAGCGGGCCTTGCCCCGGCGGATTCCGGCCTGCACAGCATGATCGCGAATCATCAGCGCACTTTTTTTGGCCGCGAAGGCTTCTTCAAGACGGCGCTGCTCTATGGGCAAGGCCTGGGCGCGGAGGTCAAGAACATCGGTGCGGACGGTGAGCTGATCGACGAAGCCCGGGCCCTGCGCCTGGCGCTTTACGGTGAAACCCCGATTGCGCCCGGCTGGCGCATTGGCCCTAGCTTGCTGGCCGAGCAGAGCAAGGACCGCTACGTCAAGGGAGACGACTACCGCTGGATGACCCTGAACGTGCGACTGGCCAACGAGATCAACAGCAATTTCGAGATGGCCTACGAGATGAGCTGGCAGACCATGGACCTCGATCCCAAGGGCTACAAGCAGCGTAATGCGGTGGACGGCAACTTTTGGAAATTCACTGTTGCTCCAACGTTCAAGCCGGACTTGGGTGACCTGCTCACGCGTCCGGAATTGCGGGTGTTCGCGAGCGTCATGAACTGGTCTTCGGATCTGGATCGTTACAGCGCTTCGGATTCGTTCGGCAAGACGGATTTCAACGCAGGTGGTGTCTGGCAGTACGGGATTCAGATGGAAACGTGGTTCTAGGATTTGACGGGTTGGGCTATGGCGTGGAGTACCGCTCTTGTGGCGAGGGAGCTTGCTCCCGCTGGCCTGCGCAGCAGGCCCAAATCCAGCGGTTCGGTGTGTCAGGCTGATCGAGCCATGGGTATGGGGGCGCTACGCGGCCCAGCGGGAGCAAGCTCCCTCGCCACAGGGAATGGCGTCCTGCCTGGGAGGGCGGAGCCATTCCTATACCATCGCCTCGGCGACCCCCTGATCTTCACCCAGGAAGCCACCGCTCTGATGTTGCCACAACCGCGCATAGGTGCCGTTTTTCGCCAGCAGTTCGGCGTGGGTGCCTTGTTCGATGATGCGTCCGTCATCCATGACAATCAGCCGATCCATCGCCGCGATCGTGGACAGCCGGTGGGCAATGGCGATGACCGTCTTGCCCTGCATCATTTCATCGAGGCTTTCCTGGATGGCGACTTCGACTTCCGAGTCCAGGGCGCTGGTGGCCTCGTCAAGCAACAGGATCGGCGCGTTCTTGAGCATCACCCGGGCGATGGCAATGCGTTGACGCTGGCCGCCGGATAGCTTGATGCCGCGCTCACCCACCAAGGTGTCATAGCCGGTGTGGCCTTGCCGGTCGCTCAGTTGGCTGATGAATCCGTCGGCCTGGGCATTGGCCGCGGCGCTGCGGATCTGTGCTTCGGTCGCTTCCGGGCGGCCATAGGCGATGTTGTCGCGAATGGAGCGGTGGAGCAGGGAGGTGTCCTGGGTGACCATGCCGATGGCGCTGCGCAGGCTGTCCTGGGTGACGTGGGCGATGTTTTGCCCGTCGATGCGAATCTCGCCGCTGTCCACGTCGTAGAAACGCAGCAGCAGGTTGATCAGCGTGGATTTGCCGGCACCGGAACGTCCCACCAGGCCGATTTTTTCACCTGGGCGGATCGTCAGGCTAAGCCCATCGAGCACCTGGCGTTCACCGTTGTAGTTGAAGCTGACATTGTCGAACGTTACCGCGCCGCCGGAGGGCACCAGCACGCCCGCGTCCGGCGCATCCTGTACCTTGGGGCCACGGGTCAAGGTGTCCATGCCATCCTGCACGGTGCCAATGCTTTCGAACAGCGAAGTCATCTGCCACATGATCCAATGGGACATGCCATTGATACGCAACGCCATGGCCGTGATTGCGGCCACCGCACCCGTGCCGACCTCGCCCTGGTGCCAGAGCCACAAGGCATAGCCGCCTGCGCCAAGGATCAGCGCCACCACCAGCGCTTGATTGACGATCTCGAATTGGCTGACCAGGCGCATCTGGCGAAAGCCGGTTTGCTTGAAATCCTCCATCGCCGCGCGCGCGAAGTGCGCTTCTCGCTTGGAGTGCGAGAACAGCTTTACGGTGGTGATGTTGGTGTAGGCGTCCGAAATGCGCCCGGTCATCGACGATCGCGCATGGGCCTGTTCCTGGCCGACTTGCCCCAGGCGCGGCACGAAATACAGCATGGCCAGCCCGAACAGCACGATCCAGGCAATAAAAGGCAGCATCAGTTTCAAGGCGAAGCCACCGGCCAGCGCGATGATCGCGATGAAGTAGACGCCGATGCCGGGTGCGATTTCGATCACGGTGAACAAGACTTCGCGCACCGCCAAGGCCGTTTGCATGACCTTGGTCGTGACCCGGCCGGAGAACTCATCGGAAAAGAACGAAAGGCTTTGCCGCAGCATCAGGCGATGGAAATCCCAGCGCAGCCGCAACGGCAAATTGATCGCCAGAACCTGGTGTTGGACCATGGTCCGCAGCGCCACCAGCCCGATGCTGGTGATCAGGACGATGCCGATCCCCCACAGCACCCGGCTTTCCTGCCCTTGTGCTTCTCCGCCGGTCTGCCAGGTGGAGAGCAGGTCCACGACCTGCCCAAGAAAAGAAAACAACCAGGCCTCGTAGATCGACACACTGGCACTGAGTAGCGCAAACGCCAGGATATAGCCGCGGGCGCCCCGGGTGCAGGCCCACAGGAACCGCGTCAGGCCAACCGGTGGCGGTGGTGCCTCGTCGGGCGGGAAGGGGTCGAGTCTTCGTTCAAACACACGAAGCATTGTGGTCTCCGAAAGGGCCGAGTCGAGAAGATATTCCCAGTTTACGTGTGCTTGGAGGGTTTTGCAGGGCAGGGGTTCGGTGCGATTGACGTGTTTGTTGCAAGTAACAGAGCACGGGGCGCATGAACCTGGCTGCGAGGGAGTGACGCTCCTGAAGCGTCAGCGAGTGGCGGTAGGCTTTCAGCAGGAAGCAATCTGAATCGAGACTATGCTCACCACTGCTGCAGGAAAATCTACGGGTTTCAAGTGTTGGCCGTCGAGGAAAGGAGTCCCTATGCATACAGTTTTTAATGCCCGATTCCATGATTGGCGCCTCGCCGCCTGCCTGACCGGACTGGTGCTGGTTGCCGCTCATTCAGCCCAAGCGGCCGACGACGGCATCGCCCGGGGCCCTACCGCAAGCCATAGCATTGCGTTCAGCAACTCCTACGCAGGCAGTGATTTTCGCAAGGTGATGGTGCGCAACTGGCAAGAGATGGCCGGCCAGGCGCAAAAGGATGGCTTGATCCGGGAGGCTCCGGTGGTCAGCGCCAATAACTCCGCGTCGGAGCAAGCGGCCCATATCCAGGACATGATCGTCAAGGGCGTCAACGCTATCGTCATCCTGGCTGCGTCCGACACGGCCCTCAACGGCGTGATCCGGGATGCTTGCAATGCCGGCATCGTGGTGGTCGTCATGGCCAGCCTGGTTACCGAGCGCTGCGTCTATACCGTGGACTACAACTGGTCCGCCATGGGGCGCGTGGAAATGGACTATATCGCCGGGCGCCTCAAGGGGAACGGAACGCTGCTGGAGATTCGCGGCATTGCCGGTGATGCCACCGATCAGAATATCAGTGACGGTATTCACAAGGCCGCCAGCAACTATCCAGGCCTGAAGTTTGCCAAGACGGTGTACGGGAACTGGACGGCTTCCGTCGCACGCAAGGAGGTGGCGCTGGCGCTGCCGTCGCTGCCCAGCATCGATGCCGTCGCGACCCAGGGTGGCGACGGCTATGGTGCTGCCATGGCGTTCAAGGCAGCAGGGCGCTCGTTACCGATCATCGTCATGGGCAACCGCCAGGACGAACTCGCCTTGTGGAAGCAGGAGCGCGACGCCAACGGCTACGAAACCATCTCGGTCTCTGCCTCTCCGAGTGTTTCTCAGGTGGGTTTCTGGGTAGCCCAGCAAATTCTGGCCGGCAAGCAGGTGCCGAAGTTCGTCGAGGTGCCGCTGGTACGCATCGAGGCGAAAGATCTGGACACCTGGCTCGCCACCATGCCAGTAGGCGGTGCCGCGAATCCTTCCTATAGCCAGGCGTCCGTTGCGGCAATGATCGACGCGGCTAGCAACAGTACAGCGTCACCGACGCCTCAGCCGGACGTTACGAAGCCGTAGCGGCCCGCGAGGAGGCGAGACGTCATGCCGATATTCAAACCCGCCAGGGACAGACCCATTGCCGTCAGGATTGGCCTGGCGGTCGCCGCATTGGTGTTCCTGATGCTGGCGGTGTCGGTCGTGAACTTCTACGGCCTGCGAGGCATGGTACGTGCGGTGGACTCCGCCAGCCATTCCGCGGAAATTCTGGCCTCGGTCAACGGCGCCACCGGACGGGTGGAAAACTTCATCGCCACCCGGGACCAGGAAAGCCTGCTCCAGGCCGAAGGGATGGTGGCGACGGCGATTGCCGGGCTCACCGCCATTCCGGTGGCAGAAGCGCAATCGCTCAAGGGCAGCCTGGAGCGGCTCGCCACTGCGATTACGGCCTTACGGGCGGCGACCCTGACCATGGATGGCGAAACGGAGAACATGACCGCCCACTATGGCCGGATGCGAGAGGCCACGACTCTCATCGAGCAGGGCGTCGCCGATGGATTGAAGGCGCTTGATGCCCGCGCCGATGACCACGGGGCGCGGGTGAGCAACATCGAAAGCGCCCACCGTATCCTGGATATCCTGCGCAACAGTGAAGGGATCATCATCGCCAGTGTGGCCAAGAGGCTGGTGTCCGGTGATAGCACGGCCGTTACCGCAGCGCGCAATGCCTGTGCGGCACTGCCGCCGGTGATCGAGCAATTGCGCGAGGTGATGGGGGCGCTGCAGGAGGGAGAGACGCTGGACCAGTTGGCGAAGGCGGTCGCGGCCGCCAGCCTGGCGGTCGAGCACCTTGACGAGGCACCCAAGCTTCGGGGAGCCGAGGCTTTGCGGCATCTCTCCACCGCCGGCGATCTGATCGAGGGCCTCGACGACATCTTGAGTGGAATGGACGAGCACCTTGGTCATGACGCAAACGACATTCAGGCGGCAACCGGTTTGCTGCACAATGCCGCCGCATTGTCCAAGCGCTTCGCCGAGCGTGTGGCCACCCTGGAGGCGCAGACATTGTCGTTTCGCCTGGCGCCGTCGGCCGAGGTCGCCGGCGCTGTCGACGACATCCTGGACGAGCTTTCGCGTCTTGCTCGTGTGCTCCCTTCGTCTGTAGGGCTGCAAGCCGCGGCCAAGCCCCTGACAGTCAGTGATCAGATTGTCGGCTACCGGGCGGCATTCGCCAGGTTCCATCAGGCGAGCGTCGCCTTGAGCGACGCGCGCGACCAGGTGCGCAACGAGGCACGGAGCGCCGGCCTGTTGGTTGCGCGCTTCGCTGGCGAAGCGCGCTCCGACGCCCTGGTGCACAAGGATCGCGGCATGCTGGCGACAGTGGTGGCGGGTGCCGTCGCCATCTTGCTGGCCGTCGCCATCGCCTGGAGCACGTCTCGGTTTGTCGCGCAGCCCATCGTGGCCCTGGCCACCGTCATGCGCCGGCTTGCGGCCGGCGACCTGAACGCCGAGATCGCCAGCGCCGGACGCGGCGACGAGATCGGGATCATGACCCGCGCCGTACGGGTGTTCCAGGAGAATGCCCTGCGCATCCGGGTGCTGGAGGCCGAGGCAGAGGCCGAACGACAGCAAGTCCAGGCCTCTTTGGAAAGAATGGTCGCTGAACGGACCGACGCGCTGCACCAGCAGACCGAGATGCTCGAGGCGCAGGCCGTCGAACTCATTCAGGCGCGCAACCAGGCCGAGGCGGCGAATCAGGCAAAGAGCGATTTCGTTGCCACGGTCAGCCACGAACTGCGCACCCCCCTGACCCTCATTCTCGCCCCGCTGGAGCAGCTTTCGGCGGCGACCAGCCCGCCGGCGGATTGGCGCGTGCAAATCGACCGCGCCCAACGCAACGCGTTGCGCCTGATGAACCGGGTGAACGACATCCTCGATTTCTCCAAGGCTGAAGCGGGCAAGTTCGAGTCATGTCCGGCGCCCGTTGATTTGAACAAGGCGGTGGGTGTGATTGCCGAGGATGCCGCCATGGTCGCCAAGAGCAAAGGTTGCACCTTGACTTGCAGCATCGACCCTGCGCTCGGTACGGTGTTCGTGGACCCCCGGCACTTCGAAAAAATCCTGCTCAACCTGGTGAGCAATGCCATCAAGTTCACACCCTCTGGCGGCACTGTGCACCTGGCAGCAACTGCGCTTGAAGGCGAGCGATTTAAACTCGCCGTGCACGACTCGGGTATTGGTATTGCGCCGGACAAACTGCCGTTGCTGTTCCAGCGTTTCTCCCAGATCGACAATTCCGCCACGCGCCAATACAGCGGCACAGGCATCGGCCTTGCTCTGGTCAAGGACCTGGCCGAACTGATGGGGGGTGAAGTCGGCGTCAACAGTGAGCTCGGACGGGGATCGTGCTTCTTTGTCCGGCTGCCACTGGGGGCTGAGCAAAACGCCGTACTGACTGAAGCCAGCGATGGGCGCGAGCGATCGTCACCAGGCGCAGCAATCACCACCGAACAGCGTCACCTGCGTTTCGACGATGGCCGCCACGGCAGTCACGACGACTTAGCCACGGCACAAGGCGCAAACGACGAGCAGCCCCCGGAACACGCCTCGCAATCCAGGGTGCTGGTGGTAGACGACAGCCCGGAAATGCTGAGTTACCTCAGCGAGCTTTTGCACGACGACTACATGGTCGCAACCGCAACTAATGGAGAGCAGGCGTGGGCACTCCTGCAGCAACGGCCAATCGATGTCATCCTCTCGGATGTGATGATGCCGGAGCTCGATGGCTTTGGCCTGACAGCCAGAATCAAGGCCAGTGCCGGTTTCGCCCATTTGCCCGTCATCCTGCTGACCGCCCGCGGCGGCAGCGAGGCGTGTGTCTCCGGCCTGGAGAGTGGCGCTGATGACTATATCGCCAAACCCTTCTCGCCGCTGGAACTCAAGGCTCGCGTTCGTGCGGCGCTGCGCATGAGCCACGTGCAAGCCGAATTGCAGGCAAAGTCCCGTCAGGCGGGCATGGCCGAAATCGCCACTGCTGTGTTGCACAACGTCGGCAACGTCCTCAACAGCGTGAACGTGTCGGCAGAGACGGTCAGCCGCCAGATGCGCGCCTCCAAAGCCCAGGGACTGGGCAAGGTGGCCCAGCTGATCAACGAGCACGTCAATGACCTGAGCGATTTTCTCACCGGAGACCAAAAAGGGAAGATGCTACCCGGCTACCTGCTCAAGCTGGCGGAGGTGGTGACGGCGGAGCAACAGGGCATCATCGAAGAGCTCGGGCAACTCACCAAGGGTATTGACCACATCAAAACCGTTGTCGCGGCCCAGCAGTCCCATGCCGTTGCCATCAGTGTCGTCGAGGCGGTGCCGGTTCCAGAACTGATTGAAGATGCCTTGCGCATGAGTACCGGTTCACGGGCTCGCCAGGAGGTGACGGTGGTCAAGGACGTCAGCGACTTGCCCCTGCTGTTACTGGACCGGCACCGGGTGCTGCTGATTCTGGTGAACCTGATTCGCAATGCCAGGCAAGCGTTGGAAGGCGTGAGCGATCGCAGTCCTTGCATCACGTTTGGCGCCTTCCTCGCTGATGGGCCGGTCCTGCGGATTACGGTGACCGACAACGGCAATGGGATTGGGCCAGAGCACCTGAAGCGTATCTTTACCCATGGGTTCACCACTCGCAAAGACGGTCACGGATTCGGCCTGCACAGCTGCGCGCTGGCGGCGCAGGAAATGGGCGGCAGCTTGACTGTGCACAGCGACGGCGCCGGACAGGGTGCAACCTTCATCCTCGATATCCCGCTTGAGGGCACTAACGCCAGTGAAGTATCCGAGCCAAAGCGGGCGAACGAGTAGGGCGAAAAGGGTCTATCCATTCAGAACCAGCGCCATGTCCGGGTATCTATCGCACATGAAGTCGACAAAGGCGCGCACCTTGGGCGCAGCCAGGCGCCGGGAGGTATGCAAGATCCACAGCGCTGGCTCCACACCCGATACGGTGCCCCATTGAACCAGCTCGCCACGCGCTAGCGGGCCCCATGCTATGGACTGTGGGATGAGTGCCGCACCGCCACCGGCGATGGCTGCATCGCGGACCATCAGGAACGACGAAAAGCGCAGTTTCGGGATCGGTTCCAGAATCAGTTGTCCTCCGTCGAGATTCCACTGGGTGGGCTGAAAAGTCGTCGTGACGATGCCGGGCACGGATCTGATTGCGCCGGGCGCCGGCTTGGGGATTTCAGGTGCAGCCACGACCACCAGCCGGTCCTTGGCGAAACACCGTCCGACCAGATTGCTGTCCGGGCTCGGGTTGATCCGGATGGCGACGTCGAACTGTTCTTCCACAAGGTCCACTGCGCGGTCTTCCGCCGTGACTTCAATCTCGATTTCTGGGTAGGCCGCGCAGAACTCGGCGCCGATGCGCCCCATCGCAAGCTGGGAGAACAGGACCGGGGCGGCCACCCGCAAGTGCCCTCGGGGTGTCGAAACGCCTTCGCGTGCCGCCGTCATGGCTTCGGAGACTTCATTCAGCAGGCCCTCCGTTCGCGACATCAGACTCTCGCCGGCTTCGGTCAGCTTCAGACCACGGGCACTGCGCTCGATCAGCCTCACACCCAGTTGTTCTTCAAGATCGCTGATGCGTCGCGACAAGGTGGCCTTGGAAATACCGCTCGCACGGCTTGCCTTTCCCAGCCCCCCATTGGTAGCGACAAGGATGAAATCGGTCAGTGCTTTCAGGTTCATGGTGTTCCGTTTATGAAACGAGGTGTCTGGATTTTGAGGTCTTCGTTTCTTCGATGCAACGGAATATTGTCTCTCCATGGTTTCTCACTCACCCCTGGATACCCCACTGCAGGAGATTCAAAATGAGCATTCTCGTCGTTGGTGCCACCGGCACTGTTGGTTCACTCGTTACCCAAGGCCTTGCCAGCGCGGGCGCCGAAGTCAGGGCCCTGGTGCGCCAACCGGGCAAGCGCGACTTCCCCGCGGGTGTCACCGAAGTCGTCGCCGACCTCTCCGACGTCGCTTCGATGCGCGCCGCGCTGGCGTCGGTGCGTACTCTGTTTCTGCTCAACGCCGTGACGCCCGATGAGGTGACGCAAGCCCTCATCACGCTGAACCTCGCTCGGGAGGCGGGCATCGAGCGCATCGTCTATCTGTCGGTGATTCATGCCGACACGTTCACCCAGGTTCCGCACTTCACCGGCAAGCATACGGTTGAACGCATGATCGAAAGCCTCGACATCCCCGCGACCATCCTGCGTCCGGCTTACTTCATGCAAAACGAAGGCATGGTCCTGCAGACGATTCAGAACTACTCGGTATACCCGATGCCGATCGGCTCGGCGGGCGTTTCGATGATCGATGCGCGTGACATCGCCGATGTGGCCGTTGCAGAGCTGCTGCGACGCGACAGAGCACCTTCTGCCCTGGAGCGGGTGACGTTGGAGTTGGTCGGGCCCCAAGCACTCACCGGTGCCTCCGTGGCGAAGATCTGGAGTTCGGCCCTGGGACGAGACATCGCCTACGGCGGTGATGATGTAGCGGCCTTTGAAGGGCAACTGGCTGCGTACGGCCCCAGCTGGTTGGCGTATGACATGCGCCTGATGATGGAGGGTATCCAGACGTTTGGCATGCAGGCGGCTGAAGGCACCGTGGAGCGGCTGCAAGCCCTCATTGGACATCCGCTGCGTACTTATGAAGCCTTCGTGCGCGAGGCGGTTGCCGGGGCATAGGTCGTTACAAAAAAGAGGAGTGGCTTGCGTGGCTGAGTCGATGAGTACTGCGAGGAGGCAGTCTGACCAGAAGTCGCCGAGTGTCCAGGTAAACAGATGCCATCTGCCTACGGCGATGGCATCAGTTGCTGCCTGCGGCGAACGTCATTCCGCCGGTGGTTTGTACCCTGCAAGCATTTTCAACACCTCATCATGTGAACCGCTCGCTTCAGCAAACCGTAATGGCTTGGCGCGCTCGACAATAAGTTCCCGTGGGGTCGGAGATATCTCAAGCAGTTCGAAGATCTCATCCAAAAACGCGTCCAAGGGCATCGCGTGCTCGTCGTTTTCCTGCCCCAGCAAAGTGGTACGTACCCCCGGTGGCGCAAGCTCGATCACCTCGACCGACGAGTCTTCCAGCTGAACTCGAAGGCTTTGGGTGAACGAATGTACTGCCGCTTTGGTCGCGCTGTAGGTCGGCGTGGCGGGTAGCGGTACAAAGGCCAATGCTGAGCTGACATTCACTATCGTGGCACTGGGTTGCTTGATCAGCTGGGGAGTCAATGCATACACCATGCGAATCGTGCCAAGCAGGTTCGTTGTCACGATATCTTCGGCAGTGGTCAGGCTTTCGCGATCAGTCAGATCCTCCCAGTGCATGATCCCAGCGTTGTTGATAAGGACGTTCAGGTTCGGATGGCTGATCGCGAGCGCTTCACTGTTGCGCTGGATGGATTGTGGATCGGAGACGTCCAGCAATACTGATTCAATGCCGGGATGTTCCGATACGATCTTGTCGAGCAGAGCCTTGCGACGCCCCGCGATAATGACTTTATTGCCCGCCTTGTGAAGCCTGAGCGCCAGACCGAGGCCGATGCCTGAGGTACTGCCGGTAACCAGAATCGTGTTGCCTGTGCTGTTCATAGTAAACTCCAGAAACGCCATTAAGCGGACAAGTGTCCACTTCAAGGAAGTTACCGGACACCTGTCCACTTAGCAATGAAATAAAGTGAAGGAAATATCTGCTCATGACTGACGAGTTGGTAATGCGTTCTGATGCCAAGAGAAACCGTGAACGGATATTGGAGGTCGCGGTGCTGGAGCTGACTCGCGATCCTGCGGTTCCGTTGAGCACCATTGCAAAGAAGGCCGGGGTGGGACAGGGCACGTTCTACAGACACTTCGCTACCAGAGAGAAGCTGGTATTCGAGGTTTATCAATTCGAGATGCAACAGGTGGCATCGTTGGCGGAGCAGCTCCTGGCGACAAAGCCTCCCAAGGAGGCGCTCCGGGAGTGGATGGACTGCCTGGCTGAATATGCAATGACAAAAGCAGGGCTCGCTACTGCGATACAACAAGCTTCGTCTATTTACGAGTTCCCAGGGAAGTCGGGATACGCTCCAGTCCAAGAGGCTGCCGAGACGCTTTTGAGGGCAAATGAAAAGGCCGGCACGATTCGTAGCGGGATTACTAACGACGATTTTTTTCTAGCCATTGCCGGAATTTGGCAAATGGATTCCCAAAGCGAATGGCGCCCACGTCTCGCCAGATTGATGAACCTGGTGATGGATGGTCTGTGCGCGGGCAGCCCCGAGAACCTGGAGAAAAAACCGTAGCCTATAGGGCGGCCATAATGCCAGCGACGTTGTTGAGCACTCATGTCCCCGATTTCGCGACTGCACGAGACTTGGGAAGCACCACCGGTCATCGCCATTTTGAAGCGGAATGACCGGGGCGTTTCGCGGACTATTTTTCCGCCAGCAATGCCTTCCTCCCGGCCTTTTCGTGCTTCATCGCGGCGATTTCACGCTCGCAGGCTTCGACATCGAATGAGTTGTCCCACTTGGCAATGGCGATGGTGCCGATGCCATTGCCAATCAGGTTGGTCACGGCCCGCGCTTCGTTGAGGAACCGGTCGATGCCCAGGAGCAATACCAGGCCCACCAGGGGAATGGAGTGGATGGTCGTGAGCGTTGCGGCCAGCGTCACAAACCCCGCACCCGCCACGCCAGCCGAGCCTTTCGAGGTCAGTAGGAATACATCCAGCAGAATCATCTGATCCATGAAGGTCAATGGCGTGTTGGTTGCCTGGGCGATGAAGATGGCGGCCATGGTGAGATAGATGCAGGTGCCGTCGGCATTGAAGGTGTAGCCGGTAGGCAACACCATGCCCACCACCGATTTTTTGCAGCCAAGCTTTTCCAGCTTCACCATCATTCGTGGCAACACGGCTTCGGTTGAGCAGGTGCCAAGCGTGATGAGAATTTCATCCTTGAAATAGCGCAGGAACTGCATCAGAGGCATCCCCGACCATCGGGCCACTGCACCCAGGACGACCACGATGAAAATCAGGGTGGTGATGTAGAGCGCCAGCAACAACTGGCCCAGTGAAAGCAGGGTACCGATTCCATATTTGCCGATGGTGAACGCCATGCCGGCACCGGCACCGATCGGGGCCAGGCGCATGACCATTGCGACGACCTTGAACAGGCCCTGCAGGAACAGATCGATGGTGTTGATCAGCGGCTTGCTGGTTTCGCCCATTTGAACCAGGGCTACACCCATCAATACTGAAAGCAGGATGACCTGAAGCATGACGCCATTGGAGAATGCGCCCATGAAGGTCTGGGGGATGATATTGAGAAAAAACTCGATGATGCCGCCTTGCTCACTGGCGGCCTGGCTGTACTTGTTGATGGCACTGGCATCAAGCGCGTTGGCATTGATGTTCATCCCTACACCAGGCTTGACGATGTTGACCACGATCAGGCCGATGACTAGAGCGATGGTTGAAAGAATCTCGAAATAGATCAGCGCTTTTACGCCAATACGCCCGACCTCTTTGATACTGCCCATCTTCGCGATGCCTACGACGACCGTACCGAAAATAATCGGCGCCAAGAGCATCTTGATCAGTTTGATGAAGCCATCGGCAAAGGGCTGGAGCTTGGCACCGATATCAGGCACGAAGTAGCCGATTGCTGCACCGATTACGATGCCGATCAGCACTTGCACATACAGCTGGCCGTACCAGCGGGACTTGGAAGTTTCCACGGAAGCACCTCATTTTATTGTTGTGATGGGCATGTGGCGTGGCGTCGGTGGGTACGCCAGAGTGTCGCGGCCTCGTTCAACAAGGCCGCAGATCAGGGGGATCAGCCTTCGCCCAACTTGCGCATGACGGCATACAGGGCAGACTTGGCTTCGAAGCCAACCCCTGGAATGTCCGGCAGGCCTACGTAGCCATTCTCGACACGGATGCCGTCAGCGAAGCCGCCGAAAGGCTGAAATACATCAGGGTACGATTCGTTGCCGCCCAGGTGCAGGCCGGCGGCGATGTTCAGGGACATCTGATGACCGCCGTGAGGAACCACGCGGCGCGAAGACCAGCCCATTTCCTCCATCACCTTCAGGGTGCGCATGTACTCCACAAGCCCGTAGGACAGCGCGCAATCGAACTGCAGGTAGTCGCGATCAGGGCGCATGCCGCCATGGCGCAGAAGATTGCGGGCATCCTGGTGGGAGAACAGGTTCTCCCCGGTCGCCATTGGCAGTTCATAGTGATTGGCAAGCTCGGCCTGGAGCGCATAGTCCAGCGGATCGCCAACCTCTTCGTACCAGAAGAGGTTGTACTTCTTGATGGCTTCAGCGTACGCAATACCGGTCTGAAGATCGAAACGACCGTTGGCATCGACCGCCAGGCGACGACCATCGCCGACCACTTCAAGTACTGCTTCGATACGACGAATATCTTCGTCCAGCGGCACCGCGCCAATCTTCATCTTGACGACGTCGTAGCCACGGTCCAGATAGCTCTGCATTTCTGCCTTGAGTTTGGTTTGATCCTTGCCAGGGTAGTAGTAGCCGCCCGCTGCGTAGACCCAGACTTTGTCATCTGCCACGCCGCCACGGTAACGGTCGGCCAGCAGGCGATACAGCGGTTTGCCTTCAATCTTGGCGACGGCGTCCCATACCGCCATGTCGAGGGTGCCGACGGCGACCGAGCGCTCACCGTGTCCCCCTGGTTTTTCGTTGGTCATCAGGGTTTTCCAGATGGCAAACGGGTCCAGGTTGTTGTTTTCATGGTCGACGAGCGTATCGGGATCCGCCTCGGTGACACGTGCCAGGAAGCGATCACGCATCAGTGCGCCTTGACCATAGCGGCCGTTGGAGTTGAAGCCGTAGCCAATGACGGGCTTGCCGTCGCGAATCACATCTGTGATGACAGCGACGACCGAGCAGGTCATTTTGGAGAAGTCGATGTAGGCATTGGCAATCGGAGAGGCAATGGAAACTGTTTGTTCACGAATGTCGACGATACGCATGACGGGTCCCTCTTGTTGTGTGTAAGGCCACGTTATGCTTTGCGACATCACCCGCCCAATGCTATTAATGCCGCACCCTATGCACAGGAGGCATGGCCCCTTGGAACTCGTCTGGCTCGAAGATCTTTCAGCACTGGCGGAGTACGGCAGCTTTGTCCGCGCGGCTGAAGCGCGCCATGTGACTCAGCCGGCCTTTAGTCGCAGAGTCCGTTCACTGGAGAATTGGATGGGGGTGGAGTTGTTCGTGCGCACGCCACAAGGCGCCACCTTGACCGAGGCAGGCCGGCAGATTTTGCCCAGGGCTCAGGAAGCGGCCAGGCAGCTGTATCGAATGCGCAACGAGGCGCAAGAGGTCGCTGGCATGGCTGCCAGGTCGCTGCAATTCGCGGCCACTCATTCGCTGTCATTTACCTTTTTCCCCAAGTGGCTTCGAAGCTCAGAAAATGGCGCCCCAATTGAGGCCGTGAAGCTGCACTCAGACAGCATGGCTGCCTGTGAGCAGATGCTGATACATGGTCAGGTTCAGTTTCTGCTCTGCCATCGCCATCCGGACGTTCCGCCTTTACTGGCGCCTGACCAGTTCATCAGCAAGAAGGTCGGTGAGGACGTTCTCGTGCCTCTCGCGAGTGCTTCCACTCACTTCGGTACCTCGCCTGCGACGTTGCCATACCTCGCTTACACCCATGAGTCCGGACTGGGGCGCATCGTCGCCCACAGACTGCGTGGCAAGGAAGACTACCTTCACCTCAAGCCACTTTTCAGCAGTCATCTTGCAGCGGTACTCATGTCCATGGCCCTGGAAAGCAAAGGTGTGGCGTGGTTGCCCAAGAGCCTCACCGAGCAGGAAGTCCTGGATGGGCGCTTGGTCAGAGCGCTCGACGAAAGTTGGGATATCCCCCTGGAAATTCATCTGACCCGCCCAAAAGCAGTGCTCAGCCAGGCTGCCGAAGAGTTCTGGGGGAAAGGCGGGTAGGGATCCGCAGCCTTCCAGATGAAGCGTTGCGCTGCTGGTATGGGTTCAGAGACTATCCGGATCCCCGAAGAACATTTTGACAGGGCTCTGGAACGGGGTTTTGAGCTTGAGAAAAATGTTGATATGCCCCCAGTTTTGCCCCCATTCACATCGGGTGTGCGAGTGATCGCGAATGGCGATCTCCGACGGACTCCAGTGTGGCAGTGGCTGGTATTCAGTGCGCCTCGGTATGCTGGTCTCGATAGGATGGTTGGACCCAGAACCTCCCTCTTCAATTGGTCGCCGGGGCCACTACAGCTTCTGCTCAGCGATTCAAAATAGAGGGCTGTCTCTTTGTTACAGCCCTCCAGCGCAGAGGCCCCGTTAGAGCGGCTCAACCGAATTGACTTGCCGATTCAACTGCGCTTTCAGGCTTGCTCCTACGTGTTAGCTGATAAGCAATTGCCAGCCATATGAACCACCCCGGCATGACCAACAGGGCAACGCGGGTGTCAGGTCTTAATGCCAGCAGGCAGAGAACGAAGCCCAGAAAAGCCATTGAGAACCATGCCATTGGGACGCCGCCTGGCATCTTGTACGCAGATTTGGCATGAAGCTCAGGACGCTTTTTGCGGTAGGCAATGTAAGACGCGAGAATGGTCGACCAAGTGAAGATCACCAGAATCGCAGACACGGTGGAAACGATGGTGAATGCCGTCATGACTTCCGGAACGATGAACAGCACGAGCACACCCAGCAGCATCAATAGTGTAGTGAAGGCCAGGCTCAGCAGAGGCACGCTGTTGCCCGATAGACGCCGAAAAATACCCGGAGCGTTGTCTTGATTCGCCAACCCGAACAGCATGCGGCTCGATGAAAATACGCCACTGTTGGCCGATGAGGCCGCCGAGGTCAGGACCACGAAGTTGACGATACCGGCCGCGGCGGGGAACCCGGCGACGAGGAACAGTTCGACAAAAGGGCTTTTGACGGGGGAAACCTGTTGCCACGATGTCACGGCAATAATGCAGCTCAGCGCGAGGACGTAGAACAGGATGATCCGCAGCGGAATCGAGTTGATGGCTTTGGGCAGAGTCTTCTCCGGCGAGCGGGTTTCAGCGGCGGCGGTGCCGATCAACTCGGTGCCGGCGAAGGAGAAGATCGCCATTTGAAATCCGGCGAAGAAGCCAAGCAAGCCGTTAGGGAAAGCCGCCTGTTTGTCCACCAGGTGACTCAGAGATGCGGTGACGCCACTGGGGGAGACGAAGGAGCTGGCAATCAGCACGGTGCTGACGCCGATCAGGGTCACGACAGCAATGATCTTGATGATCGCAAACCAGAACTCCACCTCACCGAACAGCCTGACCGTGAGCACATTCAATGCGAACAGTGTCGCCAGCATGCCGACGGCGGGTATCCACGCCGGCACATCAGGGAACCAGTACTGGAAGAATCCGCCGACCACGACGGCGTCGCCGATCACCGCTACGCTCCAGCTCAGCCAGTACGACCAGCCGAGAAAGAACGCCGCGCGCGGGCCGAGGTAGGCGCCGGCGAAGTCGGCAAAGGTTTTGAAGTTGAGGTTGGACAGGAGCATTTCGCCCATGGCACGCATGACGAAAAACACGAACAGACCGATGATCATGTAGATGAGGATGATCGACGTCCCGGAGAGGGCGATGATCTTTCCGGAGCCCATGAACAGGCCGGTCCCGATGGCACCGCCCATGGCCATTAACTGGATGTGACGATTGCTGAGCGTGCGCTGCAGCGCGGGCTGTTCAAGCAGCCCGGAAGGGTTCGATTTCATTACAAAACCTCTTGATTTTATGTTTTTGAGTTTTGGCAGAAAGTAGGTGTCGAGCGTTCTTGTTAGAGAGGCAACGGCTAATCAAGACGATGCCTGGAGGTTGAATGCCCCCTCGCCAAGTGGCGAGGGCGGCCATTACCGATCAACTGACGGTGCGTAGACGCGAGGCTTTGGCCAGCGGCGGATCGAGGAGTTGGAAGAGATTTTTGATGTTGGCCGGCGTCGGGACCAGATGGACGCGCTGGCCGATGTGCTGTGCCTGAGCCAGGTCGTTGAGATAGCGCAATGACGAAAAGTCTTCCAAGGCAAAGCCCACCGAATCAAACACCGTCACCTGCACATCGTTTTCGCGTCCGGCCACTTCGCCTTGCACAATCCGGAAAAATTCGATTACCGGGGAATCGGCTTCCAGTTGCTGAATGTCGCCTTCAATGCGGGTTTGCGGCTCGAACTCGACGATGACCCGGGCGTTGCGCAGGATGTCGGCGTGCAGTTCGGTTTTACCCGGGCAGTCACCACCGACCGCATTGATGTGCATGCCGGGCTCGATCATCTCGGGCGTCAGAATGGTTGCGTAGGCTTTGTCGGCGGTGACTGTGGTGACGATGTCCGCGCCCTTGACCGCGTCCTTCACCGAGCTGGCCAGAATCACTTCGATGTCCGGGTACGCCGCGAGGTTGTGCTTCAGTTTGAGGGACGCTTCTTGATCGATATCGAAAATACGGATTTCGTTGATGCCCAACATTTCATGAAAGGCCAGCGCCTGAAATTCACTTTGGGCACCGTTGCCGATCAGGGCCATCGAGGTCGCACCGGGGCGAGCCAGTGATTGCGCGACCAACGCGGAGGTGGCTGCGGTGCGCACGGCGGTGGTCAAGGTGAGTTCGCTAAGCAGGGTGGGATAGCCACTCTGCACATCCGCCAGAAGCCCAAAGGCCATGACCGTCAGTAAGTTTCGCTGGCCGTTGTTGGGGTGGCCGTTGACGTATTTGAACGAGTACTGCTGGCCATCGTCGGTCGGCATCAACTCGATCACGCCGTCTGTTGAGTGGTTGGCCGTGCGCGGTGATTTATCAAACTGCGCCCAGCGTGCGTAGTCGGCTTCGATGTAGCCCGCCATTTCGCGGATGGCGCGGCGGATACCGACTTGGGTGAACAGGCGTGCAGCATCATCGACATCTATGAAAAGTGTCATGTTCTTATTCTCCGATCCAGACATTGAAAGGCTGTAGAGCGCGGGTGGCTCAGCTGCGTTTGCTCTCGAAACCGTGCAGTACGTTGACGGCATTGATGCCGATTTCATCGACCATGTAGCCGCCCTCCATCACGAACAGCGTCGGGCAGCCGACGCTCGCGATCAGTTCTCCGATGCCAATGAAGTCATCACTTTCAAGCAGGAAGTGACTGATGGGATCGTCCTTGAACGTGTCGACTCCCAAGGAAATCACCAGCACTTGCGGCGAGAACTGCTGGAGTTTTTTGCAGGCGTGGAGCAGGGCGTTGCGGTAGCTCTCCCAGGTGGTGTTTTTCGGCAGGGGATAGTTGAGGTTGTAACCCTCGCCGACACCCGAGCCGACTTCGTGGCTGTAACCCGAGAAATACGGGTAGGACACCGTCGGTTCGCCGTGCAGCGACACAAACATGACGTCGCTGCGCTGATAAAAAATGTTCTGCGTGCCGTTGCCGTGATGGAAGTCGACGTCCAGCACCGCGACACGTTTGGCGCCTTGGGTAATGGCCTGTTGCGCGGCAATGGCGGCGTTGTTGAGGTAGCAATAACCGCCCATGTATTCGCGCGCGGCGTGATGGCCAGGCGGGCGGCAAAGGGCGAAGGTACTGTCGTGGCCTTCATCGAGCAGGGCCAGGCCGGTAAGGGCGATATCGGCGCTGGTTTTCACGGCTTGCCAGGTCGTCGCGGTAATGGGTGAGCCGGCATCCATGGCATAGAAGCCGAGCTTGCCGTCGATGAACGTTGGCACCTCTTCGCCGGCCAGATCGCGCACTGGCCATACCAGCGGCAAGGCGTCGTGAGTGCGACCGGTAGCGCACCATTCGCTCCAGGCAATTTCCAGAAAACTGACGTAGCGCTCGCTGTGTGCGTTGACGTAACACGAGCGGTCAAAAGCGCGCGGTTCGATGATCTGACCAAGGCCGACCTGTTTGACGCGGTTGTGCACCGTGTCGGCCCGACTCGGCTGTTCGAAAGACGGTTTGAGCACACCGTCTTTCAATTCGGTGCCGTGGTGCAACCGGTGGGAATCACTGAAAACTGTAAACATTCTGCGCATCCGTTAATGTAAGCCAGTGCAAATATTCTGTTCCGGCCGGGCTGCACTTTCTTTGCTTTGTTTTCGTGGTTCGGTGGATTATTCGGGCGTTTTTACTCAGGAGTGGCGTCATGCAGAAAAAAATATCCAAGCGCATCAGTCTCGATGAAACCGATCTGGCTATTCTTGAGTTGTTGCAGGAGGACGCGAACATTTCCAATGCCGAACTCAGTGAACGGCTGTCGTTGAGCCTTACTCCGTGCTGGCGGCGGCGCAAGCGAATGGAGGAGGCGGGCGTCATCAAGGGCTATCAAGCCAACCTTGATCGGCGAATGCTTGGGCTGGATATCATGGCATTCGTGCACATTCGCTTTTCCACCCATGCCGATCACGCTCCGGACGCCTTCGAGGCAGTGATTGCGCAATTGCCAGAGGTATTGGCCTGCCACAAGATCACCGGAGATGCCGACTACGTACTTCAAGTGTTGGCCGAGGATCTTGATAGCTATAGCGACTTTATCGAGCAAGTGCTGAGGCGCCAGGTCGGTATCGCGTCTATTCAGTCGAGTCTGGCTTTGCGCGAAATCAAAGCGGGTAGCCGTATGGCCATACCCAAATTGAGGAAGGATTGAATATCGGACGTTCTGGGCTGAACAAGGCGCTAAAACCTTCCCGCCACGTCCGTCGTCATAAGCATCTGCTGGAAGCGCTCCAGAAAGACCGACTCGGCGCGGGTCATCTTTTGTTCGCGATTCCAGAGCAAATAGACGTTCACATCGCTGACGCCCTCCCAGGGCGGCAGGCGCCAGATTTCATCGGCTTGCACATCAGCGGCGACAATGTGTTCGGGCAGGCAGCCAATGCCATATCCGGCAGCGACCAAACGCAAGATTTCATCCAGGCTGGGCGAGGACGCAACAATGCGCCCGGTGAAACCTTGCTGATCCCTGAACACTGTGAGCGGCGATAAATTGCCGCCGATTTGGTCACTGGTGAAACTCACGAAATTTTCGCCTTGCAGGTCTGACAAGGTCAGGTTCTTGCGACCAAACAGCCGATGGCGCTTCCCACAGAAAAACGCATATCGCTGTTCCAGCATCACCCGCTGTTCGAGGCGGGGCTGTGGTGTTCGGCACAGGCTCAAACCGAAAGACGCGGTCTTTTGAAGCAGCGCGCTGATCACATCCGAGCTGCGCAGCACATCAACTTCCAGTTCCACTTGAGGAAACTCATTGTGGAATTGCGCCAGGAATTCATCGTAGGTGCGAGACTGGATACGGCTGATGGTCAGCAGCCTGATTTTACCCGTGACCAACTCGGCAGGCGCATCCAGCGCCGGGCCTAAACGGGAGATCGTGCCGTAAATCTCCGCAGCGATCTGCATGACTTCCTCGCCGGCCTTGGACAGCGTAATGCGAGGCCCGCGACGCACTACCAGCTCACTGGCAAGTTGCTCCTCCAGTCTTTTGAGCGCCTGACTGATTGCCGGTTGACTCAAGTGCAGACGGGCAGCGGCCCGGCTGATGCTGCCCTCCTGGCCGATAACCAGGAAGGTGCGCAACAGGTTCCAGTCCAGGCGATCATTGAGAAAACGCTTTGCTTCGGGGTCCCGCTGAAGACCAGACGATGAGAGAGTCATTATTGCTCAGGCTTATACTCAAGTATTTAGATTAGAAGCTTTTCCTAGCATAGGGCTTGGCGCACCATCCAGCAATGCACCGTGAGAGTGCGATTTTCATGCTCAAGCATGACCTATCTCCTGCCTATAACAATGATTCCCGGGAGCCTCAGATGACCAGCAAAACCTCCACGCCACGGCGTGCCGCAGCCGCCGCATTTATCGGCACCACCATCGAATTCTATGACTACTACATCTATGCCTTCGCTGCGGCATTGGTGTTAGGGCAACTGTTCTTTCCCAGTGAAAACCCGATGCTCAGCACCATGGCTGCGTTCGGCAGCTTCGCTGTAGGCTTCATCGCCCGGCCGTTCGCCGGGATGGTATTCGGCCATCTGGGGGACCGCCTGGGCCGCAAGAAAATGCTGCTGGTGACCATCGTGCTGATGGGCGTTGCGACGACCGGTATAGGCTTGCTGCCCACTTACGCCCAGGTAGGCATCTGGGCGCCCGTCGGCCTGGTGTTGCTACGGCTTCTGCAAGGTATTTCAGTCGGCGGCGAGTGGGGCGGCGCGGTACTCATGGCCAGCGAGCATGCGCCCAAGGGACGCAAAGTGTTTTTTGCTTCGTTCGCCCAATGGGGCAGCCCTGCTGGCCTGTTGCTGGCGCTGATTGCATTTCGCTTGATCAGTGAAATGGAACAGGAAGCCCTGATGAGTTGGGGCTGGCGCATTCCATTTCTGATGAGCGGCGTGCTGATGATAGTCGGTCTGGCGATTCGCTTCGGTGTGCCTGAATCGCCAGAGTTCGCCGAGGTCAAGGAGAGCGCCCAGACCTCTGACAGCCCGGTAATGGAAGTGCTGCGCACTGGCTGGAAGAACATTCTGTTCGCTGCACTGGCCGTCACCATCGGTTCGGGCGGTTTCTTCTTCACCAACACCTTCATGATCACCTACGTCACCCAGTATCAGGGCATCGCCAAAACCACGATCCTGGATTGCCTGTTTGTTGTCACCATCCTGCAGTTCCTTTCGCAACCCTGTTCGGCACTGCTGGCCGAGCGGCTGGGTGAAGGACGGTTCCTCAGGTGGGTGGCGTCGCTGTGTATCGTGGTGCCGTATCCGATGTTTTTGTTGGTACAGACCGGCAACCTCTTCTACATGACGACCGGCATTGCCCTGGCTGTGATCCTGCTGGCGGCGCTGTATGCAGTGATTGCCGGCTACATGGCTGAAGCGTTCCCGGCGCGGGTGCGGTATTCGGGTATTTCCATAGCCTATCAACTCGGGAGTGGCTTGACCGGAGGCCTGACACCGATGATAGGCACCTTCATCGCCGCTCAGTTCACGGGGCAATGGGTGCCTTTGGCGCTGTTCTTCAGCGTATTGGCCCTGATGTCGCTGACTGGGGTGTTGGGGCTGGCGCATCTGCGCAGCGTCAACACCAACCCGGTCAGCCTGTCCACCAGCCAAGGAGTTGCATGATGAGCAAACCCCTCGCGATGTCAGAGATCGAATGGCAATCGCGCTGCGAGTTGGCAGCGCTGTATCGCGTGATCGCTTACTACCGTATGACCGACCTGATCGACACTCACATCACCCTGCGTGTACCGGGGGCGGAGCGTTATTTTCTGATCAACCGTTACGGCGTGGCGTTCGAAAAAATGCGTGCCAGCGATCTGGTGTTGATCGATCTGGAAGGCAACTTGGTCGAAAGCAGCTACAACGGTGGCAAGGTCAACGCCGCCGGATTCGTCATCCACTCTGCCATCCATGAAGCGCGCCCGGACCTGCACTGCATCATCCACACCCACACCGCGAGCGGTATGGCAGTGGCGGCCCAGCGCGACGGCCTGCTGCCGCTGACCCAGCACGCCTTGAAGTTCTACGGCAACTTGGCTTATCACACGTACGAAGGCATCGCGTTATCGTTGGAGGAACGCGAGCGGCTGATCGCCGATCTGGGCTCGCACAAAGCGATGATCCTGCGTAACCACGGCCTGCTCGCGGCCGGTGGCAGCGTGGCGGCGGCGTTCCACGAGATCTACTTCCTGGAGCGCGCCTGCCAGGCGCAGATCCAGGCGATGTCCGCCGGGGTGGCGCTGAACGTCCCGGACGAAGCCGTATGCCTCCACACCGCTGCGCAGTTCGGTCGTGACGGGATCGACGGGATCATTGATCTGGCCTGGCAGGCCGCGCTCAGTCTGATCGACGAGCAGCGCGCCGATTGGTGCAGTTGACCATGGCCAGTCTCGTGTTGTTGTGCCAGAACCCGGCGTTGACCGACTGGCTGGCCGGACTGTTCGCCAGCCATGCGCCGCACTTGCAGGTGCTGCGCCCTGAAGACCCAGTCGCACAGCAGGCCCAGATCGCGGTGTGCTGGTTCCCGCCAGCGGGCAGCCTCGGTGCCTTACCGAACTTGCGCCTGGTGTATTCGATTGGCTCGGGTGTCGATCATTTGGCCCAGGACCCTTCGCGTGACCCCGCGCTGCCGGTATGTCGGGTCGTCGACCCCGATCACACCCAGGGTATGAGCGAGTACGTGCACTGGGGGGTGCTGCACTTTCACCGCGGCTTCGACCAGGTCATAACCGGCAACGCCACGCAACGCTGGCAACGTCCGCTGCAGCGCCGTGCGCAAGGCTTCAAGGTCGGGGTGATGGGCCTCGGAGCGATCGGGGCACCGGTGGCCACGCGGCTGGCCGAGGCCGGCTACGACGTGCGCGGTTGGGCTCGCACGCCTCGGGTAATCGACGGTGTGAACACCTTCAGCGGAGTGTCCGCGCTGCAGGAGTTTCTTGCGGAGCTGGATGTGCTCGTCAACTTGCTGCCGCTGACCACCGCCACACAAGGTGTACTGGGCTGCGAGGTGTTCCAGTACATGGCGCGAGGCAGCGCCTTGATCAATTGCGGACGTGGCCAGCACCTCAATCAGTTGGACCTGCAACAGGCCCTGGCCAGCGGGCAACTGCGTGGCGCCTTGCTTGATGTGTTTGAACAGGAACCGCTGCCTGCGGATTCGCCGCTATGGCACACCCCTGGGGTATGGGTGACACCGCACATGGCGTCTGCCGCCTCGGATCAATGCATCGCCCAGCAGGTCGCCGACAACGTCTCGCGGCTGACGGCGGGACTGGCATTGAAGAATCTGGTCGATCCCATACAGGGTTATTGAGCGGACAGAGAACTAATCACTGCGTTGCGTGCTGCGTTGTCGGCGCGAGGCGTGTGCATTCTGAATTGTCTTGGCATGAGGTCATCCATGAAAACATTTTTCCATCCGGCACAGCGTCTGCACCATCCACGCTCCTACCTGTCGCGTGGGCAAATGCGCGAGCCGCTAGAGATCCCCGCGCGTATCGACCCGCTGCTGACGGTGGTCAAGAAGCTCGGCTACCCGCTGCTGGAACCTGCCGACTCCGGTCTGGCGCCACTGGCCGCGGTGCACAGCCCGGCATATCTGGAATACCTGAGCAGCGCTTACCAGCAATGGCACGAGGTGCCTGAGGACTGGGGCGATGAGGTGATGTCGAACATTTTTATTCGCGAGGGCAATCCGCTGCGCGGAATCCTGGGCAAGACCGCCCGCTACCTGGCCGACGGCAGTTGCCCGATTGGCCAATACACCTGGCAGGCCGCTTACTGGTCAGCGCAAAGTGCGGTAGCCGCCGCCCAGGCGATTATCGAAGGCGACGACGCCGCATACGCACTGTGCCGTCCACCGGGACACCATGCCCGTGCCGAAGGCGCTGGCGGCTTCTGTTTTCTGAATAATGCGGCGATTGCTGCCCAGGTGTTGCGAGGCAACTTCGCCAAAGTCGCGGTGCTGGATACTGACATGCACCACGGTCAGGGCATCCAGGAGATTTTCTACGACCGCGATGACGTGCTCTACGTGTCGATCCATGGCGACCCCACCAACTTTTACCCGGTAGTGGCCGGCTTCGACGACGAAACCGGCGCTGGCCGAGGTAAGGGTTTCAACTTGAACCTGCCGATGGCCCACGGCTCCAGCGAGGCGGATTTCTTCGCTTGCATGGACCAGGCAGAGGCTGCCTTACGCGCCTTCGCCCCGGACGTACTGGTGCTGTCGCTAGGCTTTGATATCTACGAAAACGACCCGCAGTCCAAGGTCGCCGTTAGCGATGAAGGTTTCCGGATGCTGGGGCAGCGAATCAAGGCGCTGGGCCTGCCGTGCGTAGTGGTGCAGGAAGGCGGTTACGACATCGCCACTCTCGATGAAAACGCCGCGCGGTTCTTCGACGGCCTGACCGCTTCGCGCTGATAGTCATTCGCCCGGGCTGATTGACCCGCACGGTTTCCAGCTCGGGAACAACGAGGGTTACCGCAACCCTGAATGCCGGGCGTTTTGTCTCCAGTAGTGATCGGGCGCAACCCTATCATTTAGCTTGCCCCCATTTTTGCCCCAACGCGCCCTGGGCTTGGGTAGAAGGCAAGCCTTCACCCAGAGTACGGTTCTGAACGGCTCTCAATAATTATCCCTGCCTGTTGGCGCTATGATAGATAAATCCATTAAGTTGTATTCAAAGCTAGAAATTGGGCGATAAGGCACAGGATTAGGGAATTAAGTTGCTTGATAGGAGCTGAACGTTAATTCTATAATTTTGTGGATTAACCGGCAAAGAATGGGCTAGGTACACGCTATGTTGGATTTAAGCTTCAGCAAGCCGGGTGAGGTCGTCAAGCGCCTCTGCGATCGCTTGCGCACAGAGCGTTTGGCGCGGGACATGACACAAGCCGACTTGGCCGGACGTGCCGGCATCGGCACAAACACAGTCTCCAACCTTGAAGCCGGGCGCAATGTCGGATTCGAGAACGTCGTTCGGGTGGCAATGGCTCTTGGCCGAACCAAGGAACTTGAAGGCCTGTTCCTGCCAAAGCTGGACAGCATTGAAGATATTCGGCGTTACGAAAACAGCGCCAATCGTCTTCGTACAAAGAGGAAGCCCGGAAATGCTTGAGCAGGTGAACGTCTTCTACGAGGGCTGGGGCGAGAGATGGCAATGGGGCACGCTGGTCTCCACGACTGCCCTGACCGGGCGCCCGCTGATCGTGTTCGAGTACAGCAATGAAGCCAGGCAAAGGGGCTTGGAACTGTCCTCCTACACGCTCCCGTTGGAGGGGGCTCAATTGCGCCGAGATTTTCCAGATCACCAACTGTACTTGCCAGGGCCTGTTTACGACTCCTTGCCGGACGGGTGGGGTATGTTGCTGATGGACCGTATGTTCAGGCGCCGCGGGCTCACCACGGCGCGTATCGGCTCACTGGAACGGCTGGCCTACATCGGTTGCAATGCAATGGGGGCCATGACGTTTGAACCCGTGGCACCAGAAGGGCAGACGTCTGAAGTCCATATCCCGCTGGAGCAGCTTGCCGCCGAAGTGCAGGAAGTACTCCATGGAGACGGTGGCGAGTTCCTGCAGACGTTGCTGCTGGTGGGCGGCTCGCCTCAAGGTGCGAGGCCTAAGGCCCTCGTCTATCGCGATCCCGAAACTGGCCGTTTTACCACTGCCGTGACGGCGGGTTTTGAAGCATGGCTGGTCAAGTTCCCGGCCAAAGAAGAGCATGCAGAGGTGTGCGCTGTCGAAATGGTCTACGCCGAATGCATGCGCATGTGCGGTATCGAGACCCCTGACACGCAGTACTTCAGTCTGCCTGATGGGTTGGCGGCGTTTGCCAGCAAGCGATTTGACCGTCGCGATGGTCTGCGCGTACCCATGCAAAGCCTCGCGGCCTTCACGGGGGCAAATTACCGGTCTCCAGGGGTGTTGGACTACGTCAACTTCTTGCGGGCAACACAGATGTGTACCAACGATGTGCGAGAGATGGCGGTGGCCTTCGAACGTGCGGTCTTCAATGTAGCGTTCAACAACAGAGACGATCATCCCAAGAACTTTGCCTACATCATGTCGCAAGACGGTCAATGGAGATTGTCGCCGGCTTACGACGTGACCTTCTGCGAGGGGCCAAGTGGATATCACCAGATGGATGTGATGGGGGAAGCCCTGTCGATTTCTCGCACGCAAATGCTTCGGCTTGCCGAGGAAGCCGAGGTGCCACCGGACGTTGCCGGCAGAATGATTGACGGCATTTGCGATGTGGCGAGCCGGTTTGCAAGCATCGCCGAAAACCTCTACCCACAGGTTATTACTCAAGACACCTTGCGCACGATCCAAGGCCGCATCGATCAGAACGTAGCTCGGTTACACCGTGGCCATGCGGGCAGCGGTTGCCATTGAAGATCGGGAGGAGCGGGCGCTCGCGCCGGGTGTGTGGGCTGCTGTTCTGCGAACGAATATGCCAAAGGCTTGAGGCACAAGGCTGGATAACCAGCGTCTTGGTGTCCGTTGTCACGGGACAGGCCCATTCTAAGGGGCTTGTTTGTACCTATCCCTGGGTCCTTTCATGATTGGACGGAGAACCTGAACAGGTGCTTTACGCGGGATCGGGCATGCCCAACGATTTCTCCAGCCACTGCGTGACTACCTTGAAAGCCGCATCGGAATTGCGTTCATAGATCAATCCGTGGCCGTTGCCGTGAATACCCAGTGCCGGTAGATCCAGGTGGTGAATGTTGGCACCGGCATTTCGCAGGAAAGGGACGATGCTGGATGCGTAAGAAGCAAACGCTGATGTCTCGCCGGTCACCAGCGCTACCGGAGTGCTCTGCAATCCGGGAATTTTCAGGGTTGATGGTTCTGCTGTGCGGACTTGCTCTGCCGTCTTGCGAGGCGGATCAAAGGTCAAAGGGGCGGCGGTCAGTCCCCATTCGAGGCTGCCTATACCCGGCGTGTGGCCAAAGACCGGACCCATAGGCTCCACCGCCACAATCCCTGCGATCAGGTCGGATCGACGATCGGCGACCAACCAGCCACTGGGCCCGGAAGCAGAATGCGTAACGATGATGGCCTTACCGATTCTGTCGAGCAATTCGGCCAGTCGATCCGCGTCTAGAGCCTGCGAAGCTGCGAGGTCAGCCGGCATAGGACCATAGGCTGCAATGAAGGCGTCAAATGCTGCTTCGTCATCCGGCTCAAACGGCCACTGCGTTTCTCCGCCTCCCTCTGGAAAGTAGACTTCGCGGGCGCGCTCATAGGAAAATGCGGGCCCCATCGGCCCCATGATGTCGGGATGATAGGGCGATCGCCCGTGACCCGGTCGGTCGACGCGGAAGACTACAAAGCCCGCTTCGAGGAACCGCTGCGCCCAACCCGGGCGACCGTCGGGGGTATCCAGCCACTCGGTGCCCTGAAGCGTGCCACCGTGTACCAGCACCACGGGATAGGTTTGAGTGATGTGCTCGGGGGCTTCCCAGGCTACGTACATTGATCCCTTCTGGAAGCTTTTACCGTTCTGGGTAATGCGGGTTCCGGTCACCCAGAAGTTGCCACGCCGCGAGCGTTTTACCGGTGCGGTTCGCCAGGGTTGCGCGGCATGATCGGTTGACCTGCTAGCGGTCTGCATAGCGAAAGCCGACCAGTCCTTGTCGCCGTCCCCCCGGGCCACCGCCGAGGTCATTTTCGATCGCACAGCTTGCGCAGCAGCTAGTTCCAGGTCCTTGAGACGGCCCGCATCAATAGCCAGATTGATATCCTTGAGACCAAGAGACAGTTTGAAACCCGGTTCAAAACTGCGGTTGACGATGTTTTGCCCATAGCGTTGGTAACTAGGGCAGGCGAACAGGGTCTGGGTCATGAGGTTGATGAAAATCGAGGGGCTGAGTCCGTGGCGCTGAACGAGTTCGCTTGCTTCGCCCAGCGACTGGATGGCTTGCGTGATCATCATGTTGCCAGCGATTTTCGCGATACACGCGTGCTCAGGCTGATCGCCCAGGTACCAGGTCTTTTTCCCGAGCAGGTCAAACAGCGGTTGAGCCGTCAAGACAGCCGCCTGCGATCCGGCCGCCAGGATATTCAATTCGCCGTTGGCCGCCACGGCGGGCACACCGAAAACCGGTGCCGCGATCAACGCCATGCCGATCGCATCATGCACGTCCTGCAACTCCAACATGAGCGAAGGCGACAAGGTCGACATCACGACGTGCACGCAGGCCCTGTCCGCATTTTCCAGAGCTGCGCTGGACAGCAGCACTTCCCTGACGGCGGTGTCATCGGCCAGCAGGCTGATGACGACCTCTTGCTTGAATGCCAAGGCCGGCGATTCGAGAACGCTGATGCCTTCAAGTTCCATGATCGAAGCGTGACTGCGGTTCCATGCCGAGACGTGATGGCCAGCCCGGACGAGCCGTGGAATGATCGCTCTGCCCATGCTTCCCACACCGATAAAACCAATGTTCATTTACAGTCCCCGGTTGGTATTCGACGAAGGTGAATGCAGACAAGTATGTCGGGCGCGGGATTGCTACGGCACTGCCATTGCTGCACTCTCACTGTTCATTTTTGTACGGGGGCAGGGCATGGACTGGAGTGATGTGCGGGTCTTTCTCGCGATTGCCCGCAGCGGGTCATTGGGCGCTGCCGCCAAGCTGCTGGGTGTTAGCCATCCGACCGTGGGGCGGCGCTTGCAGGTGCTTGAGCAGTCCAGTGGCCAGCCCATTTTCCTGCGCACCACGCAGGGGCTGGTACTCACCGACAGCGGCGAGAAACTGCTCAGCCTGGCGCAGGAAATGGAGCAAAGTGCGTTGGCCATCGAAAGGCGACTGGCGGGCGACAGCGCACAGCCAGAAGGTGTGCTGCGCATTTCTTGCGCTGACTGGTTTGCCTGCTATGTGCTGGCCCCCGTCCTGAGTGAACTGGGGCGACGTTACCCTCTGATAGTGCCTGAGGTTATCGCTGGGCATCGATTGTTTGACCTGGCTCGTCGCGACGCCGATATCGCGTTTCGAATCGTCCCTTTCACCGAACCCGATATTGTCCACCGCAAGCTGATCTCCCTGAGCTACGGGTTATACACGGCCGTCGGAACTGCTGACCCCGAGCCACAGGGCGAAGGGGTTGGTTTGATCACCATGAGTGTTGCCCAGTCTCATTATCCCGATGTGCAGTGGCTGCAGCAGCGTTACCCTCTGGCGCGTACCGTGTTCACCAGTAGCAGCCGCACAGTCCAGGCGCAAATGTGCGCGCAGGGGCAGGGCGTTGCCGTATTGCCCCGCGCCCTGGGCGACCAATTGACGGCGCTGAGGCTGATTGATTCGCACGAGCCGCCACCGGGCCGCGACATATGGATGGGCTACCACCAGGACATGCGCCAGATGGACAGCCTTCGTGCGCTTGCCGATCTTGCCGCCATCATGATCGGCAATCAGGCAGACGGTTGACTCACTCTGCTGGGCGCATGGCCGCCGTTTGCAGCTCTGCAGCAGGTTGGCGCGCCAGGGTCAGGCTTAGTCCCGCGCCTACCGCCAGGCATGCTGCGATGCAGAGGATGGAGACGGTGAAGGCGTGGGTGATGGCAGACGCGTTCGTATCCGTGCCCAGAAGGGTGTAAAAAATGCCGCCTATTATTGCCACGCTCAGTGACGTGCTGATTTGCAGGGTGGAGCTGGTAACGCCCGCAATCATGCCGGAATACATCGGTGCCACACGTCCTGTGATCATGCGCATGAGTGTCGGGAGTGCCAGCCCCTGTCCAAAGCCGATCAGAAAGAGGACGACGGCAAGGGGCCGCGCAGCGGGGCTGACGGACATCGGCGTGTGCGCCACGAGCCAGGCCAGGAGAATGAATCCCAACACTTCAAGCCCCATGCCGAGCGGATTGACGTATGCCCCCAGAAAACGCCTGAACTGAGGGGTGGAAAGCGGTCCCAGCAAAAATCCAGCGCCGAAAGGAAGGAAGATGAGGCCTGCATTGAGTGGGCTCGTGTGCAGCGCTCCCTGTAAATAAATGGAAAACAGCAGGAAGAACACGCCGATCGCGTAAAAGGTCAGCGCGACGAGCAAAGCCCGGCCCAGCCCGGGCGCGCGCAGTGCGGCAGGATCAAGCAACGGTACGCCTTGCGCTTGATGCAAACGGGCTTCGTAGCGCCAGAACAGCCAGGCCAGCAGCGGCACCGCTGCAAGCGACAGCCAGGCCCACAAAGGCCAGCCCGCTTCGCGCCCTTCGATCAGTGGAATGATCAGAGCCGCAAGCGTCACCATGGACAGTAGCGTTCCGCCCAGATCCAGCTTGCTGGCCTGTTGCGCGCGTGTTTCCTTGACCACAGGAATGGCGATCAGGATGACCAGCAGCGCAATCGGTAAATTCACCAGAAATATCGCCCGCCAGCCCAAATCCATCAGGTTGAGCGATATCAATATTCCGCCAAGTGCCTGGCCGACTACCGATGCCAGACCAAAGACCGCGCCATACAGGCTCAGTGCCAAGGGCTTTTCGGAGTCGGGAAATATCGCCTGCACCGATGCGAGTGCCTGAGGCGCCATGATGGCTGCCGTCACGCCTTGCAGCGAGCGTCCGGCGATCAACACCCAGGGGGACTCGGCGACACCGCAGATCAGTGAGGCAATGGCAAAGCCAATCAGGCCAACGAAGAACATTCTCATGCGGCCAAAGATGTCTCCCAGTCGTCCGCCGGTAATCAGCGTCACGGCATAAAGCGCCGCATACGAGGAGATGATCAACTGTTCTGCGGAGGAAGCCGTGCCCAGCGATTGCTGAATTGAAGGCAGCGCTACATTGACGATGAAAAAATCCAGCGGCGGTAAAAATGCACCGACTAGCAAGATGGCAAACATCAACCAGCGCCGCGGTTCCGGGAGGGCGATTTCTTTCTGAGGCATAAGGTCTCCTTCCTGGAACCCTTCGGTTCCAGAATATTCTCGATTGCGGGTCATGCTCTGAATCAGCTGACTCCAATCTAAACGATCAAACCGTCCCTTACGCCTCACATAAATGAACGTCCAATGTTCATTTATGGCAGTGCCGCCCAGCCCCTGACTCCTCGCAAAATGGCAGCACTGTGGCTCCAATCGAGCCACATAACCGAGATTGAGGAGTCAGATATGTCAGGTAAATTCGCTGATCAGGTTGCCGTCGTCACCGGGGCGTCCAGCGGGATCGGGTTTGCAATTGCGCAGGGTTTGATTGCCGAGGGCGCCAAGCGCGTTTACCTCACCGGGCGCTCGGCAGCTACGCTGGAGGCGGCGGTGGCCAAGCTTGGCGATAGGGCGGTCGCGGTCATTTCCGATGTCGCCCGCCAGGCTGATCTAGACAAGCTCAAGGCGACGATTGAGGCGCGCAACGATCAACTGGACTCAGTGTTTGCCAACGCAGGTATTTGCGAAAAGAACCCGCTGGGCGAGACCACCGAGGCCGCCTATTTCAACATGTTCGACATTAACGTGAAGGGGGTCTTTTTTACCGTGCAGACATTGATGCCGTTGTTGAGAAATGGCGCTTCGATCGTGCTGACGGCCTCGATCTGTTCCAGCAATGGCATGGAAGGACTGAGCCTCTACAACGCATCCAAGGCTGCAGTGCGGTCCTTCGCCAGGACTTGGGCGAACGAACTCAAGGGGCGCAAAATTCGAGCGAATGTTCTGAGCCCTGGCTTCACCCGCACGCCTCTGATGGATAACGGCTTGAAGATGAGCGAAAGCGACATTGCCGCGCTGCGCCAACACGTCGAGCAGATCACTCCGCTGGGGTATATGGCCCAACCTGAAGAAATCGCCTCGTCAGCGCTGTTCCTTGCGTCTGCCGATGCGAAATATGTGAACGGTGTGGAGCTGATGGTCGATGGCGGCCTGTCGCAGATCTGAATACTTGTTGAACCGTAGCGCAGCCCTGACAAGGGCTGCCTTTGTCGCTTTTGCAAAGCCTCGGCAGGAAACCTCATCATGAACATTGAAGAACTGACTCTCCGACTGGACGCACTGGAAAGCCGCGTCGCTCTGGAGTCGCTGATCAGCGCTTACGCCAATGCCTTCGACCGCATCGACGTGTCGCTCCTGAGCGGTATCTGGCATGAAGAATCGACACTGGATCTTCCGGGTTTCGGCCAGGCCGGGAACCGAGAAGAAATCCTCGCGATGGCGCAAAACAGCTGGCGACAGATGCCACACATGCATCACTGGATGGCTAACCCGCTGATTGAAATCGAAGGTGACAGCGCGGCGGGTACGGTAGCTGCGGATTGCCTGTTTCATGACATTGAAAAAGGCCCGGTTCAAGTCAGCGGGCTGTACCACGACAGGTTTGAACGGCGGGATGGAAGATGGGCGTTCTTGTCACGTCGTTTTGAACTGCACTTCCTGACACCGTTGAAAGATTGGGTACCCGTAGCGGGCGATGAAAAGTACGCAGTGAGCCAACATCAGAGCCTGAGTACGCTTTCAAAGCGATGACATGATGTTCAGTAAGAGCCGCGAACGACAAGCGATGCCCGCTGATGTCGTTCAAGCTGCAGGGAATGACAGCGTAAAACGGATAATCCCGGGCTTTGGCTGTTCGACACGCACGTGACCTCCATGCAGTTGCATGATTGCCACGACGATGGCGAGGCCAAGGCCGTAGGAGTCAGAGTTCTGGTGGCGAGACGCATCGCCGCGGTAAAAGCGGTCGAAGAGTTTGCCCAAGGTTTCGTCACTCAGCACAGGCCCCTGGTTCTCCACTTCAATGCGGGCTCCACCGGGAGTTTCCATCACCCGCATCTGGATCTCGGTGCCCTCGTAGGCATAGCGAACGGCGTTTGCCACCAGGTTGCTCAAGGCTCTGCGCAGCAGCAAAGGGTCTGCGAGCACGTTGCCATCGCCTGTTATCTGTACGGTCATTCGCCGCTCTTCAGCCAAGCCCTCAAAATATTCGGCAATGCGCTGTGATTCGTCATGGAGCGATAGTTGCTGGCGCTCCACCACCGCGTGCGACTCATCGGCGCGTGCAAGGAACAGAATGCTTTCGACGATGCGCGAGATCCGTTCGAGCTCTTCAAGGTTCGACGCGATCAGTGCCTGATAGTCGTCCTCGCTGCGGCGCTGGCGTAGTGCGACTTGGCAATGCCCCATGAGCGACCCCACCGGCGTGCGGATTTCATGGGCCAGGTCCGCGGAAAATTGCGTCAATCGCTGATAACCCTGAGCAAGGCGATCGAGCATCGCATTATAGGCGTCACTCAGTTGTTGCAGTTCAACCGGCGTATCGGCGCTGTCCATGCGGCTGTGGAGACGTTCGGGTGTTATGGCTGCCGCATGGGCGGCCATTTTTCGCAACGGGCGCAGCCCTCGACGCAGCACCAGGTAACCCAGCAACGCTGTCGCTAGAAAGGCAAGGGCAACGGCCAGGTAGATACGTTCGCGATACGCCGCGAGCATAGCCATTTCCTTGCCCATGAGGTGCGCTGCCGTCAGTCGGACTTCGCGCCCACCTGACGTGGTGACGACGGTGGCGGCGCGCAGCATTGTTCCCGAATCGGTCACGCCGCTGCGCAGGTCACTGACGCTCAGCTTTGTATCCTGGCCGATCACGGGCAGTTCAGGCAACGTGACGTTGAGTGGATTTACCTGGATGACCGGTTGCTGTCCGGATTCTTCAATGATGAATATGTCGTCTTCGCTGTCGAGCATGTTCTTGAAAATCTGCGGGCTGTCGCGCAGTTTCTCGATGGCGAGTTCGTAGTGCAGCAGCTTACGAAAGTGCTCCAAACGGCCCATGACCGCATGATCGCTGTATATCAATACCGAGGCTTTCATCGTCTGATACAGATAGACGCCCGCACCGGCCACGGCCAGCATCGCTACCATGGAAAACGCCACGGTCGATCGCAGGGTCAGAGAGGGTGGGCGTCGGGACCGCATGGCCTCACCTCGCAGACATAGCCGATACCGCGAATGGTATGGATCAGCTTGATCGGATAGGGCTGGTCGACCTTGTTGCGCAGACGCTTGACCGCTACGTCCACCACGTTGGTATCGCTGTCGAAATTCATGTCCCAGACTTCCGAAGCGATCTGTGTCCTTGACAGCACATCGCCTGCCCGGCGCAGAAACAGATGCAGCAGGGCGAACTCTTTGTTGGTCAGCACGATCACCTGCTGTTGGCGCGTAACGCGGCGCCGCACCAGATCCAGCTCCAAGTCTGCGAGGTGGAAATGGTCGGCTTCGCGCGCTACTCCGCGACGCAAAATGGTGCGGATGCGTAACAGCAGTTCGGTAAACGAAAAAGGTTTGACCAGGTAATCATCGGCGCCCAGTTCCAGGCCGCGAATGCGGTCATGCAATTGGTCGCGCGCGGTGAGGAACAGCACGGGTACGTCTTGTCTGGCGCGCAAGAGCTCAATGATCTGGAACCCGTCGATCCCGGGCAACATGACGTCCAGCACGATCAGGTCGTAGGTGGTATGCAAGGCCATGTGCAGGCCGTCGGCACCATGCTGGGTCCAGTCGACGTTGTAACCGGACTCGCCGAGCCCCTTTTTGAGGTACTCACCTGTTTTGGTGTCATCTTCGATCAGCAGGATATGCATCGTGAGGCGCGCTCGGGTCTCTTCATGACGGGATTCAGCCCGCGACATCGGTATATCGGCTGCGCAGTGTAACGAGATGAGCCGGCGCAGTTGGTTACATTTCTGTCATTCATTGGAAGGGGCTGGCGAATGACAAAAATGTCATTCGGCGGTCATCGTGACGTCCCGGTCTGCGGACGAGGATGGCGGCACATCAACCAATGAGGAATCGTCGCCATGCAACGCAAACACGCCCTATCTACCACGTTCGGTCTGTTGATGCTCAGTGCTGCCGTCATCGCCACCGCGGCCGACATGCCGGTAATCAAACCTCTGCGTGGCACGGTGGAAAGCGTCAGCAACAATACTCTGACATTCACTGTCCGCTCTGGCGCTCAGCAGACTATCGGACTGACAGACAAGACCGGTATCAACCGGGTATCGAAGGCCAATATCGACTCGATCAAATCCGACAGTTTCATTGGTTCTGCGGCCATCCCTCAGGCCAACGGAACATTGAAGGCGCTGGAGGTCACGGTATTCGACGCCAGCCTCAAGGGCAGCGGCGAAGGTCATTACGGCTGGCAGAACGCGGATGGCAGCACAGGCACCATGACCAACGGTACCGTGGGGAAACTGTCCAAGGCGGACGGCCGTACATTGACCGTCAACTACAAGGGCGGCGAGAAACAAATCGTCGTACCGGATGATGTGCCAATCGCCTACGTCGAGCCAGGCAAAGCCGATGAACTGGTCAAAGGTACGAAAATTGTCGTGTTCCCGGCAGCAGATGGAACCACCGCGCGCGGCATTGCGGTTGGCAAGGATGGCTTCCAACCGCCGATGTAATCACTTGAAAGGCAGGGCGCTGCCGTTTGGCAACGCTCCGCTACATGGATGGCTTCCAAGGGGAAACACGTGAGACAGAAAAAGCTTCATCCCTGGCCGGTTCGCCTCACCCACTGGCTCAACGCTGCCTGCATGGCCTGCATGTTCATGAGCGGTTGGGCCATTTACAACGCCTCGCCACTGTTCGGCTTCAGGTTTCCGTTGGCAGTGACCGTGGGCGGTTGGCTGGGTGGAGCGCTGGCATGGCATTTCGCATTCATGTGGCTGCTGCTGATCAACGGCGCCATTTATATGCTGTATGGGTTCGCCAGTGGGCATTTCAAACGTGAGTTGCTGCCCATAGGGCTTGCTGCGTTGAAGCATGATTTGACGGACGCTTTGCGCTTACGGCTGGTGCATGAAAAGGGCGTCTATAACGCAGTGCAGCGTCTGATGTACTGGATGGTGCTGGTGGCAGGCGCACTCGTCGTTATCTCGGGCGTGGCGATCTGGAAGCCCATTCAACTTCAAGCGTTGGTCGCGCTGCTGGGCGGCTATGACATTGCACGTTATGTACATTTCGGGGCGATGGCGGTGATTGCTGCATTCGTCGTGATTCATCTTGCGTTGGTAATGCTGGTGCCCAGGACCCTGCTGCCAATGATTACAGGTGGTGTGCGGTCTTTGGAAACCGGGAAAAAAGGCCATGATTGAACGCAAAGAAAGAACTGCTCAGCGCATCAGGCTTGAACCTTCGCAACAGCTTGAGCTGGAAAATATCCAGCGCCGCCATTTTCTTCGTGCTGGTTTGACCGTGGGCGCGATGTCGATGCTGACCGGTTGCAACTTGCAGGACGGCGATCAGGTCGACAAGGTCCTTTGGGCCATGTCGCGCTGGAACGATCAGGTCCAGGCCTGGCTGTTCAGCGGACGGAAACTGGCCCCGACCTTCACAAGGGCGCAGATCACCACGCCATTTCCGTTCAACGCATTCTATGGTCAGGACGACATTCCAGAGGTGGACTCGGCAAGTTACTCGCTCGCCGTCTCCGGCCGGGTCAGGGACAAGGCACCCTGGACACTCGAAAGCTTACGCAAGCTGCCGCAACGTAGCGATATCACCCGTTTGATCTGTGTTGAAGGCTGGAGCGCGATCGGGCAATGGGGAGGTGTACCGCTCAAAACCTTTCTGGAACACATCGGGGCCGACACCACAGCGAAATTTGTCGGTTTCAAATGTGCTGATCGTTATTACTCCAGTCTGGACATGCCAACAGCCTTGCACCCACAAACGCTGCTGGCACTGGATTACGCTGACGTCGCATTGCCGCCCGAGTATGGCTATCCCCTCAGGGTTCGAGTACCCACCAAGTTAGGCTTTAAAAACCCCAAGCATGTTGTCGAGATTGTCGTGAGCAACGACAACCCGGGCGGGTATTGGGAAGACCAGGGATATAACTGGTTCAGCGGGATCTGATAAGGCAGGTCGAAGTAGCGCAGTTCCGTCCTGCTAGTGCATGGCAACGCAGGAGCATCGGAGTGAGTAATGCCATCCGTAATTGTATGAGGTGCTCTTATGACCGGTATTTCTGCGGTGGTGCCAGCTCCAACAGTGCTGCCGCCTTCAGAAAGCAAAATGCAAGCTCCTGCCAATGGAGCTGATTTCCGCTCCCTCTTGCAGGCTCAGTCCAGGTCACATGTGCAGCAGCCGGATACACCAAGTGCACAGCTGTTATCAGACTCAACCACGAACTTGTCACGCCGACCGGAGATGGAAGCAATGCTTCAAATGTTGGCATGGCGCAAGCGTGCGGACAGCGCTCCGAGCAGACCAGGTCGATCAGCGCCAGGTACGCGAGCCAGTGGCCTGGATAGGGGGAACTTCAACTTCCCCGTTCGAGGCGTTTTGGCTAGCAGTGAGGTTACCCAACAGCGCTGCCTGAATGAAGAGGATAGGCCACTCTACTTGCAGTCCTTTGATGACCGGACCACATGTACTTCTGGTGGCGAAGAAAGCGAAATATCCTCTGACGTTATCTGCGGAGGAGGGCTGAACGCATTCGCCATTGCAGTGGCTCTGTCCGCGATAACCCTTACTTGGATGCCGATTGAGATTATGCGAGCGCCACTGCGATCCCCCAATATTCGGATTTCGCACCGTCGCAAACCCTCTCCAGCCTTGATCCATCTTTTCGACCAGTCAGATTCAGAGGAAGGAGGGAAACAGACGGCTCTCGATAGCTCTTTCGCCGCGGGCTAGAATTTCTACGGGGAATGCAGCTTCGGCGATTACTGTGGACCTCTGATTATCCTACCCATTGAAGGAAGCAGGCGGCGGGTCAATTGTTCAGATTCCGCGTGTGACCCGGGTGGACGCCGCTCTGGCATATGAGTCAGCTTTCGTATCCGTTTATATATTGGATTCCACAATCATGACTGATCGTCAGATCATCGTTCCAGATAGCATGAGATTGCTCTGCGAGCATGCTGGTTATGCACCAGCTGTAAAGGTAGGAAAAACGCTCTATTGCGCTGGCCAGGTAGGCCGGACGCCCGAATTATCAGTTATCGAAGACCCTGAGCAGCAGTTTCTGGCAGCATGGGACAATCTCCGGCTTGTCTTGGAAGCCGGTGGCTGCACATTTGAAGATGTCGTCGAAATGACAACTTATCACGTCGATATGCACCTCCACATGCCAATTTTCAGACGCGTGAAAGATGAAGTCTTTCCTCGGAGTACTTGTGCATGGACATGCATAGGTGTCGCCGAGCTGGCTCGCCCCGGCCTTCTCGTGGAGATCAAATGCGTCGCCGTAGGGCGATAATTTTTCTCATAGACATGTGAATGTACAACGCTTGGAGAGGGGGGCCCTCTAAGCGGCAGTAGATCTGAAATTTTCCTCGCCCGCTGCGCCGGCAGATGTGAGAACGTCCTTGCGTGGCGTTTGTGAACAGCAGCGGGAAAGGCAGAAATGATCAGCCGAACAGCCTGTCCGACGAAACCTAAAGACTCTCAGGGTCGCCAAAGAACATTTTAACAGGGCTCTAGAACGGTATTTTAAGGCTGAAAAACGCTAAATGTGCCCCCAATTTTGCCCCCAGTCACATGCGCTGCTCGAGCAATTGTGAATGCGCGCCTTGGCGGTGATCCACCGCAGTAATTGATCGGGTTCAGTGGTACAACCCCTTTGAAATTGGCAGGTTCGTCCACTTTGCAGATGCTTACTGACTGCCAGCCTGCTGCTATCTACTGATGCATCTCCGTCACGGACATAGTGAATACCAACTTCGATCTGCCAGCGTTGGAATAGGAATGGGGGACATCGGTTTTGGCCACTGCCGAACTCCCCGCAGGAATGACCAACTCTGTTTCCCCTACCACACATTTCAGCGCGCCTTTTTCCACATGAAACAGCTCAAGCGTGCCCTGAGGATGCCCCTGTGAAGAGAAGGATTCGCCTGGGTGCATTTCCCAACGCCACAGTTCGATCATATTAGGTCCGGACGTTCCAGCCAGAAGGCGCGCCGTTCCTCCCAGGTCCCCGGTCCAGAGCGTGGGGATATCTTGGCTGTCGATGATATGGGCGGATGGGGCCTCGCTCACATTGACGATGTCTGCAACGGACAGGCCCAGCGCGGCGGCGATTTTGCAAAGGATGCCGATACTGGGGTTCGCCGTACATTTCTCTATTTCAACAACCATTCCTTTGCTCACGCCAGCACGGCGGGAAAGTTCATCCAACGTGATCTTCTGTGTTTTGCGTGCCTGTTTAAGTGTGCGCGCAACGGCCAGGTTGACGGCATGAGCATCAGCGCCAGGGGTAGTCGACAGACTGGTATTGGTGGTCATTGATGAAGGTCATGAGAAAAAAGTGCTGGGATTCTCGGCCTTTATAAGTAGCTCCGTCAATCGGCTCAGCCGTTATAGCAGATGATAATGGTCATTATATTGACTTTATTGGTCGTCGCTGACTAGCATGAAATGACATTTAGGTTCCTGGAGGTCTTTGATGCTGTCCGTACTGCCGTTAATCGATCAAGCCGTTGCCGAGCTGGCGCCGGAGTTCAGGGCCCTGAGTATCGTGGTGGAAGCTGCACCACTGGCTCATCCTGAGGTGGCCCAGGCTGCGCTGGACCGTGCTTGCAAGGCTGTGCAGGAAGGTGGGCCAAGCTGGGGAGAAGGCCATCTGGCTGCATGGGCTGAGACCTTTCGAAAGTTTGGGGCCAAGCCGCAGCGCACACCTTGTTCAGCTGAAGCGCTGCGTAAACGAGTTTTACGTGACGGCAGCTTGCCTAGCCTGGATCCCATCGTCGATCTCTACAACGCAATCAGCATTGAGTACGCCATCCCGGTTGGCGGGGAAAACATTGAAGCCTATGTGGGCTCCCCACGGCTGGTAGTCGCTGATGGCACTGAGCCTTTTGACACGATGAAAGAGGGTGCTGCTGCCTTCGAGTATCCGGATGCCGGCGAGGTTGTCTGGCGCGATGACAAAGGCGTGACCTGCCGTCGCTGGAATTGGCGGCAAGGTGTCAGGACCCGTCTCGGTGCTGACGCGAGGAGCATGTGGTTCATTCTGGAGAGTCTGCCGGCGATGCCGCTTGAAGCCTTGACGGAAGCGGGGGACAAACTCATCGAAGGGTTGCAGCAAATGATGCCAGGCGTCCAGATCGAAAGCTCACTGATTGGTCCTGGGGCCAAATAGTCGATAGACCACTGCAAGGAGTGATGACGATGTTTACCGGTCTTAGTGCATTTCCTCTGACCCCTATGGATGAGCAGGGTGTGGACGAAAATGCTTTTACTTGTCTTGTGCAGCAATTGGTGGCAGCTAAAGTAGATTCCATCGGGGCTCTAGGATCCACCGGAAGCTATGCGTATCTTTCTCGAGCCGAACGTTCTCGAGTTGCTCAGTTGGCAGTAGAGGCTGCGGAGGACGTGCCTGTGATGGTGAGCATCGGCGCGCTGCGTACACGCGACGTTTTGCTGCTGGCTGAGGATGCGCAAGCCGTGGGGGTCAAAGCCTTGCTGCTGCCACCCGTGTCATATCAAAAACTGACTCAGGACGATGTGTTCTCGATGTACGAAATGGTTTCGGCCAACGTCTCAATCCCGCTATGTATCTATGACAATCCTGGTACCACTCATTTCGAATTTACCGATGAGTTACACGGGCGTATTGCAGAGCTACCCAATGTCAGCTCAATCAAAATCCCTGGCGTCCCCGAGGCGCCGCATCTGGCCAGGGAGCGTGTGGTGCGCCTGCGGAAATTGATTCCGAGTCACGTGACTATTGGAATAAGCGGCGATGCGTTTGCCGCTGTTGGAATGAATGCCGGCTGCGATGCCTGGTATTCGGTCATGGGCGGTTTGTTCCCCAATACGGCGCTCGCCATCACACGAGCAGCATTGTCAGGTGACGCCTTTGAGGCTATGCGCCTCTCCGAATCCTTGAAGCCGCTTTGGGCATTGTTCAGCCAATTCGGCGGTAGCTTTCGCGTGATAGCCACTGCAGCGGAGCTACGCGGTATTACTCACTCTCCGAGCGTGCCTTTGCCGCTTAGAACCATCGAAGGGGAAGGACGCAAGCAAATTGCAGCGGTGATAGACGCGCTCGAATTGAGCTGAGCACTGCGGTGAACACTCTGCCTCATCACAGTTGCGGAGGCAGAAATCCAACTGCCTACAGTTTCAAAAACGTTGGGAAATGATCTTGGTGTCCCTCCAGGATTTCCCTGGGAAGGATCGTGCTAACACTTCCTCGATGCTGCAGGCCATGAGAAAGCACGTGAGCAAGGATTTGTTCTTTGGTCATGTTGCCGGGTTTGCCATCCTTGAAAATAAATTCCACCGGTTCAGACAGCTCCTTTGCAGTGACTGAATTCGTGTAATCGACAAACCATTGATTTGCCGTTGTGAAAGCCTCTTCCAACTGACGAGTGTCTTGCCGCTGCTCAGTGACGACGTCGTCAAATTCCTCCGGTTTTCCCTGCAGTCTGGCGATGAATAGTTGGTCCACAATATTGATGTGCCTGAGCCAATAACAGGCCTTCTTCCATTTCCCCAGGAAACGACTGCGAAATGGGCGCTTTCAAGCACCTGAATAACACCTCCTCAGACCATGCCTTGTACTGATAAAGCGAGTGCAGCAGATTCTTGGCACACATGGTGTTCTCCCATTTCTAAGCATTGTCGGCCCTCGCACATCCCATGGGCTTGGACAAAAGGGGGGTTCGTGTAACGGGAACGGAGTACCGTTAGCGAGGTATGATGGTCGATATATTGACTTTTATGGTCATTGGTATGAAGCTGGATCAAAGGCGATTAACGCTACCGCATTGAATTCCGGAGAAGCCCCAGCTTGCAGGTGGCCGGCTCGGAAATGGCTTGAGGGTGTCTTGGATCATGAAATACGTCAGCACACGGACCCCAGGTAGAACGTACGAATTCAGCGAGGTGCTGATGGGGGCGTACGCGCCTGACGGTGGCTTGTACGTGCCGCACAAGGTTCCCCGCTTCAAAAAGGAGGAGCTCTCAAAGCTCGAATGGTTGCCCTTCCATGAATTGGCTCGCTACGTAATCGAGCCCTTTCTGGGGGGATGGATCGAGCAGGATCTGTTGTCTCGGATGCTTGAGGAGATTTTTGATTGTTTTAAAAGCAACGCAGTGACACCGCTGTACCAGACCGCAAGTAACGAGTGGATACTCGAATTGTTTCATGGGCCGTCAGGCGTCTACCAAGACGTTGGCCTTCAGTTGATGTCTCGCTTTATCGATCATGATTTACTCAGGTCTGGTAAGAAGGCGCTGATTATAGGTTGTACAGGTGGAGATACTGGCGCCGCAGCAATAAAAGCATTTTCGGGAATGAAGGGCGTTACGTTGTTGGTATTGCATCCTTCCATGGGGTTAACGGCGGAGGATCGCCTACGCTTACTGGGTACGCACGAAGATAATGTTGTGAATGTTGCGGTCGACGGAGACTATTCTGATTGTCATCGTTTGTGTGAGCAGTTCCTGAAACAAAGTAGTAATGCACAGCAGCATCTTATTTCGTTTAACTCAGTGCACTGGGTTCGCGTACTTGCGCACCTCTCCTTCTATTTCTATTCTGCTCTTCAGCTCGGTGCGCCTAAAAGAGAGATTGCTTTCAGTGTCCCGACTGGAAATTTTGGCGCCCTGTACGCTGGTTATATTGCCAAGCAAATGGGACTGCCGATTCGACAGCTTATCGTTGCCACGAATGCTAACGCCGGACTGCATAACTTTCTCCAATCAAATCTGTACAGTCGAAATGAAATTCGTGCTACCAAAATTCCCACTATGAATGTTTCATTAGCCTCTAATTTTGAGCGCCTACAGTGGAGCATTTTAAATCGATGCGGAGAAAAAGTAGCTCGTAATATGCAGTTGCTAGAAGGTGAGGGAACTATTCAGTTAGCGCAGGATGAATGGTTGGATGCACGCAAACTGTTTGACTCACTGGCTGTGGACGATGCAGACGCATTCAGTTGTATTCATGAGGTCTTTGCAGAGAGTGGATATCTGGTCAGTCCCAATACCGCTATCGGCTTGCGCGCTGCGCGTGTAAGCAGACGCAGCTTGATGATCCCCATGATTTGCCTGGCAACCACACATCCGTCGAAAGTTGGCACTGCAACCCAAAAGTCAGAGATTGTTGGCCACCTAAATACAATTGGTGTTCCTGTAGTTGCTGAACAAGACTGTACTTCAATTCCCAACGACGTCAGGTCGCTGATCTCACTGGTCAGGGCATTATCAAAAGACACGGAGTCTCACTCGTTATAAGTCCGGAGCCAGAGATGAAACGTGTTTTAGATAAAGTTGATGAAAAGATTTTGGAGGAGCTAACTCGCAATGCACGGTTGGCCCACAACGATATTGCCCTAAAAGTCAATTTGTCCAGGAACGCAGTCAGGCTGCGGATTGAGCGATTGGAGCGCGATGGGTATGTCCGAGGCTACACAATTATTAAAGGTATGCCTTCAGCTGATGCAGGACCCATTAATGCATTAATCTTCGTTTATCGTAAGGATCGTATGCGAGATTCAGAAGTTGTTCGCTCCGTTGGTGCAATGCCTGAAGTTATTTCCTGCAATGTGATGAGTGGCGACCTCGATATTGTACTGACGGTTCAGGCGATGAATGCAGATCGTATCCACAGGGTATGGAGTGAGATCTCGACGCTGCCGGGAGTCCTGAATACCGTAACGTCTTTTGTTCTGTCGAGCACAAAATAGCAAGTTGCGCTGTTGTACGAGCATTTTGCTCGCAACAACGTTCTGTTTGCCATATTCGTAAAGTTAAGTTGGCGGCTTACTATCTCAGCACCACAACATAACAATGAGAACCCTGTCGTGACTGAATACAAAATTGCGTTGCTTGGATTTGGTGGCGTTAACCGCGCGCTGACCCAGCTTATTGCCGATAAGAATTCGCGTTGGGCCGATGAATTAGGTTTTACCTTGAAGATTGTCGGTGTCAGTGACCTTTACCTCGGTTCGATCATTAACAAAGACGGCCTGGACGCTCGTGAATTGGCAGCAGTGCCTGCTGCTAAAGGCAGTTTCAGGACCCTGGCCGGCGGGACTGCTGAGCCGGCAAACGAAACCGTTATCCGCTTCTCTGGCGCCGATATTGTCGCTGAGGCAACGTTCACCAATCCTGTGGATGGTGAACCGGCTACGACCTTCTGCCGCTGGGCTCTGGAAAAGGGCGTCAGTGTCGTGACCACCAACAAAGGGCCCGTGGCGCTGCATGCACAAAGCTTGAAGACGCTGGCCGATAGCACCGGCGCCCGCTTTGAATTTGAAGGTTCTGTCATGAGCGGGACCCCGGTTATCCGTTTGGCCAAGGAGTCACTGGCAGGCTCGGAAATCACCGGCTTCAAGGGGATCCTCAACGGTACTTCAAACTTTGTCCTCTCCAGCATGGAGACGGGGTTGGACTTCTCCAGTGCTGTCGCAAAAGCGCAGGAATTGGGGTATGCCGAAGCTGACCCAACAGCGGATGTAGAAGGGCACGATGTGCGCTTGAAGGTTGTCATCCTCGCCAATGAACTGCTAGGCGCAAAACTCAAACCAAGCGACGTCCTGTGCAAAGGGATTTCTGAAATCACGGCCAAGGATATTGCCGAGGCGACGAAAGCAAATGCCCGCTGGAAGCTGATTGGCAGCGCAGAGAAACGGAGCGATGGTTCGATTTCAGCATCAGTGAGTCCGAAGCTCTTGCCGGCGAGCGACGCGCTCTCAGCCGTGAGCGGAGCCACCAACGCAATTACCTTCAACACGGCCATTCTCGGTCCCGTCACTGTAGTGGGTGCGGGGGCAGGTCGTTTTGAAACCGCATTTGCCTTGCTCGCCGACATCGTAAGCATCCACAACCACAAAACCACGTCAGGTAAGTAATCATGAATAGCTTGAGTCTCTCGCTCGCTGCTGATTATAAGGCCATTACGGTGCTCAGCCCGTTTGACGGCAGCAAAGTGGGTGAAGTGGCAGACATACCCGCATCATCCGCTACCACGATAGTTGACACCGCCATTTTAGGTGCCTTGATTGTCAAGGATCTGCCGCGCCATGAGCGTGCGCGTATCTTGGAAAAGGCCGCAAGCTCAGTCGAGCGTGACAAGGACTCCTTTGCCAAACTGATCGTCGCGGAGTCAGGAAAAACGCTGAAGCAGGCGCGAAAGGAGGTGTTGCGATGCGTCAATACCTTGAAGTTGTCTGCCGAAGAAGCCAAGCGCAATGCCGGTGAAGTCATTCCTTTTGACGCCTATGTCGGGTCTGAATCCCGTCAGGGCTGGTTCACCCGTGAACCGTTGGGCGTCATCGTTGCCATCACCCCTTACAACGACCCGCTTAACCTGGTCGCGCATAAATTGGGGCCTGCCATTGCAGGAGGAAATGCAGTTGTTCTCAAGCCGTCTGAGCTCACACCGCTATCAGCGATCAAGCTGGTGGAGTGCTTGATCGACGCGGGTCTGCCTCCGGTTGTTGCCACCGTCGCAACAGGCGGCGCCGCCCTGGGCAAGGCTCTTGTGGCCCACCGTGCGGTGCGCATGGTGTCTTTCACTGGCGGCTTTGTCACGGGTGAGCAGATCGCTCGTACAGCTGGCCTCAAGAAGCTAGCGATGGACCTTGGCGGTAATGCGCCGGTCATCGTGATGGCTGATTGTGATTTGGATGAAACCGTTGATTCATGCGTGTCGGGGGCTTTCTGGGCGGCCGGACAAAACTGCATCGGTACCCAACGGATCCTCATCGAGGCCTCACTCTATGAAACCTTCAAAACGCGCTTTGTTGAACAGACCTCTAAGTTGATCGTCGGTAACCCTGCAGATGAGCAGACGGACGTAGGGCCGATGATTACCGAGGCGTCAGCCAAGCGTACCGAGGAAGTGGTCAATGACGCCATTGCCAAAGGCGCCACGTTGTTGTTTGGCAACACATGTAACGGCTCGCTCTATTCACCTACCGTGCTGGAAGGCGTCGACCGCCAATGCAAGTTGTGGTGCGAAGAGGTGTTCAGTCCGGTAGTCATCCTTCAGAGCGTCGCCTCCCTGGATGAAGCATTGGCGCTGGCTAACGAACCTGAATACAGCCTGCATGCTGGGATCTTCACCAGCAATCTAAAGGTTGCAATGACCGCCGCTAAACGACTGGAGGCGGGCGGGGTGATGATCAACGACTCTTCCGACTATCGTTTTGATGCAATGCCTTTCGGCGGCTTCAAGTACGGGAGCATGGGTCGTGAGGGCGTACGTTTCGCTTACGAAGACATGACGCAACCCAAGGTCGTTTGCATTAACGGTGTGAGTGGAAGCTAAGCAACTCTCTCAACTCAAGAATGAAACACACAACAATAAAGAGGAAACGACATGCGCCCCGATAAGCACAACCTTTCGACATTATCTGCAGCGACACTTGCTGTTCATGGCGGCAATGTCGCGGATGTCACCAGTGGCGCCGTCCGTACACCATTGGTCATGGCGAACTCCTATCTCTTGCCGGAAGATCCGGCGACCATGGACTGGTCGAGCCCGGACGGGCTCGTGTACACACGCAATCAAGGCCACAACCAGGTTTGCCTTGAGAAAAAACTCGCAGCCCTTGAGGGTTGTGAAGACGCGGTGGTATTCGCGACCGGTGTTGCTGCCTTGCACTCGGTATTTTTTTCATTCTTGAAAAGTGGTGATCACGTCATCGTCAGTGACATCACCTACCAGGCAGTCTGGCGGCTTTTCGCCGAACTACTGCCTGAACGTTACGGCATTGAGGCAACCTTCGTAGACGTAGGTGACCTTGAATCGGTACGTAACGCCATTCGCCCCAATACCAAGCTGATCCACACTGAAACGATCGCCAACCCCACCACGAAAGTTGCAGACATTGCGGCATTGGCTGAGATTGCACACGCTCATGGCGCGCTGATCTCTGTGGATGCCACATTCACGCCGCCTCCATTTTTTCGTGCAAGTCAACACGGTGTCGACTTCGTCATTCACTCATTGACCAAGTACATCAATGGCCATGGTGATGCCATGGGCGGGGTAGTGATCGGCTCCAACCAGTTGATCAACAAGATCAAGAATGATGCCTTGGTTGACCTCGGCGCGACCATTTCGCCGTTCAACGCGTGGATGATCATGCGCGGCTCGGTCACGTTGCCTCTGCGCTTGAAGCAATTATTGAACTCGGCCGAAAAGTTGGCTCAGTTTCTGGATAGCGATGATCGGATTGCCTACGTCTACTACCCCGGTTTGCCCTCCCACCCGCAGCATGAGTTGGCGCGCCGGCAATTTGCGGGCAAGGGCTATGGTGCTGTGATGGCGTTTGCCGTAGAGGGTGATCCTGATACCCAGAATCGCTTTGTCTCGAACCTGCGCATCATCACGTCGGCCGTTTCATTAGGGCATGACGAATCACTGATCGTGCACGTAGGTGCAGAGGGTCGAGGTGGCTTTGACAAGTACCCCGAAGAGTTCCGCCAGTACGGTCATTTGCGGTTTTCTGTAGGGCTGGAAGACCCAGAAGACTTGATCAAGGATATTGCGTTCGCGCTGGACGCAACATTCAAGTGATTTGAATACGGGCGCTATGTAACCAGGGTTTGGTCAACCCGTCTTTACCCCCGTCCTCGCGGGGGGCTTTTTAATAACGTTGACGTGTTAATTGCGCCTGGCGCAAACAGTCTTGGTGTTTTTTATTGATTGGGAGTTGCTCATGGCTTGGGTGAGTTTGATAGTTGCGGGGATATTTGAAGTTGTGTGGGCTTTTTCGATGAAACAATCTGAAGGGTTTACGCGATTGGTGCCCACGGTCATTACATTTGTCACCGTGGTTGCCAGTTTCGCGCTTTTATCCTTCTCGATGAAGAGCTTGCCGCTGGGTACGGCATACACCATCTGGACGGGGATCGGCGCTGTGGGGGCTTTTGCTGCAGGTATTTTCTTCATGGGTGAACCCGCCACGCTGTTGCGTATCGTGGCCGCCGTATTGATTGTCAGTGGACTGTTAATGATGAAATTGGTGTCTGCTTGAAAGGCGAGCATTTTGCTCGTGATAACGTTCAATTTGCCATATTCGTAAAGTCGCCGTACTCAGGTAACGTTCAAGTCGAGACGCAGGTCTCGCTAAATAATAACGAGCGTCATGGTTAATGCTGTCGGATGTTTACTGCCCTTAATCCAACTACAATATCTAGGGATGTAATTATGATTTCGCTAAAAAAGCTATGTTTAGTAATGGGCTTGGCGTTGTGCACAAGTGCAGTGTCTGCCAAAGAATACTCCACCTTGCGTTTCGGCGTAGATGCCAATTACGCGCCGTTTGAGTCCAAGGCCGCCGATGGCAGCCTCAAGGGATTTGATATTGACTTGGGCAACGCGATTTGCGCCAAGCTTTCAGTCAAATGCATCTGGGTGGAAAGCGATTTTGATGGCCTGATTCCAGGCCTCAGGGCCGGCAAGTTCGACGGCATCCTGTCATCCATGACCGTGACGGCCACTCGTGAAAAAGCCATTGATTTTTCAAGCGAGCTTTTCTCCGGATTCACGTCCTATGTGTTCAAGAAGGGATCGGACCTGAGCACGGATGTGGCATCACTCAAAGGCAAAACGGTTGGCTATTTTCAAGGCAGTATCCAGGAAGCTTACGCCAAGGCCGTGCTGGACAAAGCCGGGGTAAAAATCCAGTCCTATCAGAACCAGGATCAGGTGTATTACGACCTGGTAGCGGGGCGGCTGGATGCATCCCTTCAGGATGCGCTTCAAGCCCAACTGGGTTTTATCAACTCCCCCCAGGGCGCTGACTACGAAATGAGCCCGTCGGTCGAGAGCCCTTATCTTCCCTCCAAAACAGCCATCGGCATCGCCAAGGGCAATACAGAGCTCAAGGCCTTGCTGGATAAAGCGATCCAGGCTCTTCACGACGATGGCACCTATGATTCGATCCAGAAGCAGCATTTTGGCGATCTGAATCTTTACAGCGGCAAATAACCACCCGGCGCTCGTCCGCTGGATGGGCGTTTTCGCTATAGGTTGTTGATCATGTTTGAACCATTATTAGGCGCATTGGGGCTCTCTGCATTCAGCTTGCAAGGCTTCGGCCCGCTGCTGCTCGAAGGCACCTGGATGACCGTCAAGCTGTCCCTGTGCTCTCTTTTGCTTAGCGTATTGCTCGGGTTGATGGGCGCCAGCGCTAAACTGTCCAGTCTCAAGCTGCTGCGTATGCCCGCGCAGCTCTACACCACACTGATTCGTGGGGTGCCGGATCTGGTGCTGATGCTGTTGATTTTCTACAGTCTGCAAACCTGGCTGACGGTCATCACAGTGGCATTGGGCTGGCAGTACATCGAAATCAATCCCTTCGTCGCAGGAATCATCACCCTTGGTTTTATCTACGGCGCCTATTTCACCGAAACTTTCCGCGGCGCCATGCTGGCCGTACCCCGTGGACAGGTCGAAGCCGCTACTGCCTATGGGTTAAGTCGCGCCCAGCGTTTTCGCTTTGTGGTATTCCCGCAAATGATGCGGTTTGCCCTCCCGGGGCTGGGTAATAACTGGATGGTAATTCTTAAAGCCACCGCATTGGTGTCGATCATCGGCCTGGCTGATTTGGTAAAGGCTGCCCAGGACGCAGGAAAAAGTACCTATCAATTGTTCTTTTTCCTAGTACTGGCTGCACTGACCTATCTGATCATCACCAGCATCTCCAACTTCGTCCTGCGCTGTCTGGAAAAACACTACGCCGCGGGTTTACGGGAGGCAGTGCGATGATCGAACTACTGCAGGAGTACTGGAGGTCATTCGTCTACAGCGATGGCCAGCAAATCACTGGTCTGGCCATGACACTATGGTTGCTCAGCGCATCGCTTTTCATCGGCTTTATCGTATCTATTCCATTGTCCATCGCACGCGTGTCCCCCAGGTTTTACGTGCGCTGGCCAGTGCAGTTTTATACCTACCTGTTCAGGGGGACACCGCTCTACATCCAACTGCTGATCTGCTACACCGGAATCTACAGCCTCGCCGCAATACGCGCTCAGCCTGTGTTGGACGCATTCTTTCGCGATGCAATGAACTGCACCATTCTTGCCTTCGCTCTGAACACGTGCGCTTACACCACCGAGATATTTGCCGGGGCCATTCGCAACATCGCTCATGGCGAAGTCGAGGCGGCAAAAGCGTATGGCCTCTCGGGATGGAAACTCTATGCGTTTGTGATCATGCCGTCAGCCTTGCGTCGCTCGCTGCCGTATTACAGCAACGAAGTGATCTTGATGCTGCACTCAACCACGGTGGCATTCACCGCCACGGTGCCGGACATTCTCAAAGTTGCCCGTGACGCGAACTCAGCGACCTTTTTAACCTTTCAATCGTTTGGGATTGCGGCACTGATTTACCTGGCGGTCACCTTTGCGTTGGTCGGAGTGTTCCGAATTGCCGAACGTCATTGGCTGGCCTTTTTAGGGCCGACTCACTGAGCCCTGTATCTGACAGGGCCGCTCCCAACCCGCTTAGAGGATGATTGCGAACATGTACAAATTGACGGTTGACGGACTACACAAGAGTTACGGTACCCATGAAGTACTCAAGGGTGTTTCCCTGCAGGCCAAAACGGGCGATGTCATTAGCCTGATCGGCGCGAGCGGTTCGGGAAAGAGTACGTTCCTGCGCTGTATCAATTTTCTCGAAACACCCAACGACGGTGCCATGAGTTTGGATGGCAAACCAATTTGCATGGTTAAAAATCATGCTGGATTACGTGTGGCGGATGACCGCGAGCTGCAACGACTGCGTACCCGCTTGGCCATGGTCTTCCAGCATTTCAACCTGTGGGGACACATGACCGTGTTGGAAAACATCACCATTGCCCCGCGTCGGGTGCTAGGCATCAGCAAAAAAGACGCAGAAGACCGTGCGCGGCGATACTTGGATAAAGTCGGCTTGCCTGCCCGTGTTGCCGATCAGTTCCCTGCATTTCTTTCCGGTGGTCAACAGCAGCGGGTAGCGATCGCCCGCGCCCTCGCCATGGAGCCCGAAGTCATGCTGTTCGACGAACCCACCTCGGCGCTTGACCCTGAGGTGGTGGGCGAGGTGCTCAAAGTCATCCAGGGGCTTGCTGAAGAGGGGCGCACCATGATCATGGTGACCCATGAAATGGGGTTTGCACGCAAAGTGTCGAACCAACTGCTGTTCCTTCATCAAGGACTGGTTGAAGAGCAGGGCGGACCTGAAATTCTGGATAACCCCAGAAGCGAGCGCCTGCAGCAGTTTCTGTCCAACGGGCTTAAGTGAAATGCTTTGGCTATGACCAGCGGAACAAAGAACCACGCGGCCCATGAGGGTTTGGGACGCATCGACGCGGCCATCGTCGACGTATTGCGCCGCAATGGGCGCATCACCTATAAAAAACTCGCCTCACTGGTGCACTTGAGCGAGAGCCCTTGTCAGCAACGCGTTCGCAAGCTGGAGAGGCTGGGCGTCATCCGCGGTTACGGGGCATTTATTGACGAGCGCAAGCTATTACCAGGTTTATCACTGGTGGTTCTAGTGACACTGGCTGAGGGCAGGAGATGCAGCACGCAAAAGGTATTTGAGGCGCTTGTCAGTGCTTGCCCGCAAGTCATTGAGTGTCACTTGGTGAGTGGTGCGCTTGATTACTGCCTCCGAATACGCTGCCGGGATATGGAGCATTTCCGATCAATCACTGAATCATGGCTGGAGAGCACTGAACTGCACCTCGAGAAACTGGTGGCCTATCCACAGCTGGCCGTCATCAAGCCTTCATCGACGCACCTTGGTATCGAATAACAATTGCAACACTTCACGCCTAGAGATAAACCATGATGATTGCGAACCTGAAGTTCAGTCATAAGGTATTGCTTGCAGCATCATTCGTTGTTGTCGCAGCGTTTTCGCTTTTTACGCTTTACAACGACTCGATTCAGCGCAAAACCATTCGCTCGAACCTTGAAAACCACCTAGAGGAAATGAGCAAGATCACGGCTGCAAGCGTTCAGTCCTGGCTCTCTGGGCGGGTACTTCTAATAGATCATGTTGCCCAGGCGGTTGCCAATGATCCCGCGTCGCAAAACATCACGCGGCTGCTGGAGCAGAGGTCGTTGCTATCGACGTTTACCTTCACTTATCTAGGCAGTCGTAACGGTAGTTTCGTCATCCGGCCAAAGGACGATCTACCTGCTGATTACGATCCTCGCACCCGGCCTTGGTATACCGACGCAATGGCTGCAGGAGGGACAACGCTGACTGAGCCTTACCTCGATGTGACGACAGGGCAACTGATGATGACCATTGCAACGCCGGTCAGTCAGGACGGCCAGCCGCTTGGAGTGGTAGGCGGGGATCTTACACTGGAGACGCTGGCGACCATTGTCAGCTCGCTCGACCTAGGTGGAATTGGCTATGCCTTTCTGGTCAACGCAGATGGCAGGGTGTTGGTTCATCCAGAAAAAGAACGGGTGATGAAGCAATTGAGCGATATTTACCCCCTGAACACGCCATCACTTAGCTCCCATATCAGCGAGACGGAGCAGGACGGAAAACCTCAAATTTTGATGTTCTCGCCGATCAAGGGACTGCCTTCGGTGAACTGGTATATCGGTTTGTCCATCGACAAAAGCAAAGCTTATGCGGCACTTGATGATTTTCGCACTTCCGCCATTTTGTCGATGGTTATTGCCGTTGCGACCACGCTGCTTTTGCTGGGCTTGCTTATTCGCGTACTGATGCGGCCCCTGAGGTTGATAGGTACAACCATGCGGGATATCGCCCAGGGAGAGGGCGACCTTACCCGCCGCTTGAGTGCGCATTCGAAAGATGAGTTCGGAGAACTGGCCGCAGACTTCAACCTTTTCGTGGAACGTATTCAGCACTCAATACGTGAAGTGTCTTCTGCTACCGAGCATGTCAATGAAGTGGCCAGGCGTGTAACGCAGACCTCTAGTGCGTCAATGTCGAACTCGGACGACCAGGCCAATCGCACCAACAGTATTGCGGCCGCGATTAACGAACTCGGCGCGGCGGCCCAGGAAATCGCGCGTAACGCGGGTGACGCTTCCCTTCAGGCGTCGGATGCCCGGTGCCAGGCTGAAGATGGCCGCGAGGTGGTGACCCAAACGATAAATGCCATGGGCGCGCTCTCTGGGAAAATCCGCACGTCATGCAGCAACATAGAGGCGCTGAATGGTAAGACCGAAAATATCGGTCGAATTCTTGAAGTCATCAAGGGCATTTCCGAACAGACCAACCTGCTGGCACTCAATGCCGCGATCGAGGCCGCGCGGGCGGGTGAAGCCGGGCGTGGGTTTGCTGTTGTAGCTGACGAAGTTCGCAGCCTGGCTTACCGCACGCAGACGTCAGCCCAAGAGATCCATACAATGATTGCAGAGCTTCAGATGGGCGCACGTGAGGCGGTACTCACCATGAACGAAAGCGAGCGCTACAGTAAGGACGGCGTGATTATCGCCAACCAGGCCGGTGAGCGGCTGGGCAGCGTCAGTCAGCGCATCGGCGAGATTGACGGAATCAACCAGTCGGTGGCGACAGCAACTGAAGAGCAAACTTCGGTCATCGGTTCACTGAACATCGACATCACCGAGATCAAAAACCTCAACCAGGAAGGGGTGGAAAACCTGCAGGCCACACTGCTTGCTTGTGACGATCTTGAACGACAAGCCACACGACTCAAGCAGCTGGTGGATGGCTTTCGAACTTAGGCCATCCCTACAAGAGCAGGCATTGAATCACGCGCGCGAGAACAGCAGCTTAAAACCTGCTGCGCCAAAGACCAACGCAAGGGTGCCTTCAATCCATCGGCGCGCCCTGCGATAACCCCGAATCATCGGTGCCGTGGAGAAAACGATCGCATAACCGCAGAAAATAGAAATGCTCAACACGGCACAGCCAGCCAGGATGATCATAACTGTTACAGGTGTCGCTTGTGGTCCCAGGCCGAGCGTCATCGTGGCGATCCAACCCAGTAATGCCTTTGGGTTGGTCAGGTGCATAAGCAAGCCCCGCCGGTAGAGGCCAAAACCCGAGATAGGCGGTGCTGCGCCCAGCGCTTTCTCAATTTTCTCGTCAGGTGTCAGGGCAGAACGTCCCGCTTTCAGGGCTAGGAACAGCAAGTATGCTCCGCCGACGATCTTGAGCACGAAGAGTGCCTCTGCGAACTGAAGCAGAATGGCCGAGACGCCTGTGGCGGCCATCGATCCCCAAAAAAAAGAACCACTGATCACTCCGGCTGCAAGCATCAGCGCAGGTTTTCTGCCTTGGTGCATGGCAACGCCCATGATCCGCATATTGCTGGGCCCCGGGCTTGCCGCTCCAACAATGTAGGCGGTAAAAACGAGTAGAAGGTGGTGGAAATCAAATGACATCAGTCGACCCTCGAGCTGCTTGTAATAGCTCGCAGCTTAAGTGTTCATAAGCTATTCGTCATTGGGTTCTTTAGCTGAATTTTCTGGCTTATTTGATTCTCATCTCGTGGGACTGGATCGCGCTCAATGGGATGTTTTCCATCGCCAACTTCCTGTAGTCCTACGCCGAGTTTGCCCCTGCCAATCCCGTCATCAGCGTGTGATTTTTCGAGATTTGGGCTGCTAGACCTTAGACTGGGGGCATCCTTTTCGAACCATCCAAAGCATGCCCTCAGATATGCCCCCAATGTAGCAATGCACTGGAGGTGGATGGATCTCCATGGTCCTTGAAAAGGCAGAAGTGATCGGATAAACAGCCCGCCATCCGGCCCCTAGAGACTCTCAGGGTCGCCAAAAAACATCTGAATCCGCGACCGCAACCAGCGTTCCCCCGGGTCATTGTCCTGGGACCCACGCCAAGCCATGTGCAGTTCAAAGCTGCGCACCGGGATCGGAGGGTCTTCTGCACGCACGCCGCCAGCGGCGGTCAGTGCGTCGGCGGTGTAGTCGGGGACGGTGGCGATGATGTCCGTGCCTGCCAGCAGGGTGCTCAGCCCATTGAACTGCGGCACCGCCAGTACCACATGGCGCTTGCGGCCGAGTTTTTCCAACTCTTCATCGATGAAACCGCTCAGGTCGCCCGCGAAGGACACCAGGGCGTGGGGGCGTGCGCAGAATTCGTCCAGGGTCAGTTGCCCCGGTGCGGTGTCGGCCCGCAGCACCTTGGGCGAGCTGCGGCGCAGCACCTTGCGCTTGGCGTTGGCCGGCAGGTCGTCGGTGTAGCTGACGCCGATGGATATCTCGCCGGACGCCAGCAGGCTCGGCATCAGGATGTAGTTGACCCGGCGCACCACCAGCACGATGCCAGGGGCTTCGGCGCGCAGGCGCTTGAGCAGCATGGGCAGCAGGGCGAATTCGGCATCGTCCGACAGGCCGATGCGAAACACCGAGGTGCTGGTGGCCGGGTCGAATTCCGCCGCGCGGCTGACCGCCGTGGAAATCGAATCCAGGGCCGGGGAGAGCAGGGCGAAGATTTCGATCGCCCGGGCCGAGGGTTCCATGCTGCGCCCGGTACGCACGAACAGCGGGTCATCGAACAGGCTGCGCAGGCGCGACAGCGCGGCGCTGATGGCCGGCTGGCCGAGGAACAGTTTCTCGGCGGCGCGGGTCACGCTGCGTTCATGCATCAGTGTTTCGAATACGATCAACAGGTTCAGGTCGACACGACGCAGGTCATTGCGATTCATCTGGGGTCCTGGCAGATTCGGCGAGCTTGACGTGAGCGGCCATATGCGAACAATGACCGGCATGAATCTTACGGGGAAAGACTGGTACTCTGCACTGGCTAAATGAATTTTTGTAGGATTTGCCCCGCGGGGCTGATTGATTTTCTTGCTGCGGAATCAATGACAGGCATGTCGACTATTAATAGCCACTGATGGTCTTGGGTACAAAGCCCGGATAGAGTTCATGGCATTAGAGGTTACTTTGACGAGGTTTGCGATGTCCCGCACGATCCGTTTTCACAAGTTTGGTGGTGCCGAGGTGCTCAAATGCGAAGAGCAGCCGGCGGCTCTCCCTGCGCCAGGAGAAGTGCAGGTCCGTGTCGAAGCGATCGGCATCAGTTGGCATGACACCCTGTGGCGCCAGAACCTGGCGCCGTCCCAGGCCCGCCTGCCTTCCGGCCTGGGCCATGAAATGGCCGGCGTGGTGACGGCCGTCGGCGACGGTGTGGACGATCTGGCCGTGGGCGACAAGGTCGCCAGCTTCCCCGCACAAAGCGCGAACGATTATCCGGTGTACGGTGAGATCATCGTGTTGCCGCGCACCGCGCTGACCCGATACCCGGACGTCTTGAGCCCGATCGAAGCCGCGGTGCACTACACGCCGCTGCTGGTCGCCTATTTTGCCTATGTTGATCTGGCGCGAGTCAAACCCGGGCAGTTCGCCCTGGTCACCGATGCCAGCCATTGCGCCGGCCCTTCCTTCGTACAGCTCGGCAAGGCGCTGGGTGTACGGGTGATCGCGGCCACCAAGACCGCTGACGAGCGAGAGTACCTGTTGTCCCTGGGGGCCGAGAAAGTCATCGTCACGGAAGAGCAGGACTTGCTGATGCAAATCAACAAGCTCACCGACAATCGTGGCGTCGACGTGGTGTTCGACGGCTTGGGCGGGCCGCAAATGTCGCTGCTCGGCGATGTCCTGGCCCCACGAGGCAGCCTGGTGTTGTATGGCCTGCAAGGGGGGAACCAGACACCGTTCCCGGCCTGCGCGGCGTTTCAGAAGAACATTCAGTTCTTCGTGCATTGCATCGGCAATTTCACCGGCAAGCCGGAACTGGGCATTATCCAGGACCAGGTGGCGGTGCAGCGGGCACTGCGCGATATCAATCAACTGACTGCCGACCGTGTCCTGCTGCCACTCAAGACCCGGGTCTTTCCGTTCGCCGAGTTTGTCGAGGCTCACCGTTACATGGACGAATGTCCTTGCCGTGAGCGCGTTGCCCTTCAGGTTGTCGATCCCGCCTGATTCCTGTCCTGCGCAAGAGTCATTGTCCCTGGCTCTTGCGCTGCCTCCGGCCTGATCGGGCCTCTTCTCTCCTTTTCTGCTTCAGCCCTCGAACGACTTGCGAGGGTGTCCGGCTGCCTGTCCACAACGACTCCGTTTACCTTGCCGGCAACTGAACTGGTTTTTGCCCTCAATCTGTATCTTCTAATCATTATTGAAGTCCTGATAATTGAATGCTGGTTTTCAGCTCAAGGAAGAAGTCATGGCTCAATACATGTTTCCAGAAAGGCTTGATCCATCAATGTCTGTTCAAGATGCTTCAGGCGTTAATGGGGGCGGGGTCCTCTATCGATTATCGGGAAAACAGTATGAGGTAAGCGGTCAATTAAAGTTCGGTAAGTTCTTTATTTCTCGTACTCATTGTCTGTGGGACGCTGTCGGAATTCTCCTAGGACACGTCGAGACGGACGTCAGGCCCAATGAATTGGCGGCTTTCAGGCTTTGGCGACACGGACGGCGGTCGACGCCCCTTGTATGTATCAAATAGTTACGACGAGCAAAGCTCGGGCGTATTGCTAATACTCTTCGCAGTAGTGAAATAAGTCTTCCATCCGAACACGTCGCGCGATCACGTGGGTGGGGCGACACTGATATTTGAACTTCCAGGTAAATGGTTATGAGCGCAATTCATGAGCAGGCAATGATTCACGTGTATCAACAGATACTGCAGCGGCTGTTGGGTTTTTATTCTCGTGCGGAGCGTACGGCGTTGCAGCTCTTGATCCAGCGTTTGATCGTCGCCGCTGGTGGCATTGAGCGGATCGGTGAATACCGCGTACTGACGGTCCTGAACGGGAGCCGGGACAGCTTTTACGTGCTGACGGCGCTGAGAGCCGCGCAACTGAGCATCGCCGGCAGAAATCCCGTGACCTTCGACCTGCGTGTTGCCACGCCGCGGTTGAGCGAGACCACCCAGGCGACCCTGGAAAACATCCATCGTTGCTACAGCGCGCTGTTCGTCTATGACGATCCCCGTGTAGAGCTGCTGATGGCGGATAACCGCGAAGTGGTGCCGTTCAACCACAGGCAGCCATTGTCGGTGGCCGGGCACGAGTCCAACCGCATGGACATGCTGGTCCTGGGTCACCTTCGCTCGGTCGACAGCCCTTTGGAGATTGGTGATGACGGCTACCTGGCCATGGCGGAGTTCTACCGCCACATGGCGCGCTGGGAATCGGGAGTGGACTCCCTGGTCAGCAGCGATACGCCGCGCCAGCAGAGACAGTTCATGGCGGGCCTGCGACGTGCGACCCGCAAGATCGGCCTGGGTATCGAAACGACTACCACCTTTGACAACCTCTTTGCGCAGCTCGATACCCTGGGAGACGATCTCTATCGGCATTTCTATGGATCGCACCGCCTCGGCATGTGGAAACCCGAGGGCCATTTCGAGGCATGCCGGCGAGTAGGGCATATCGGCATCGATGACCTGATCGTCGATCGCTGCGAAGAAATGAACTGGCTGCTGTTCAGTGAGTTCCTGCGGGTGCGGACCGACGACCTTATCGCCTCGGCACCGGAAAACGAATACCTCAGTCCGCTGCTGTCGGCCCATTTGCATGGCCTGCAAGCGGCTTGCCTGCAGGGACGCAGTTACGAAGCGGGCTACGGAGACTATGTGCAGCGGGCAATCATGATCATGCACCGCAAGCAACTGCCGGAACACGTCTGCGAACAGGCTCGGGAGCTGTTCGGCCCGCCTTCGGCCATTGCGGAGCGCCGTGCCCAGGCCGCCGCCGAAGCGCAAACGACCCTGGGGCTCAACGAGGCGCAATTGGTGTGCATGCTGTTCGCACCCTTTGTCGAGAAGGGCGCGGGGCTGGAGCATTTCCTGCGTTGTTGTCACCCCGGCATGCTGGTGGCGATGCCGGACCTGCACAAGGCCATGCAGGGCGCGACAGTCGCCGACCAGGTGGCGCAATGGATGGTGGATGTCAGCGGCCTGTCGATCGACATGCTCGGCAGGCTCTATGGGGCGCGCGTAGCACTGCCGGAACACGAAACCACCCTGGGAATAGACCCCCAACAGGCCATCGACAACGCCGATACCGAAACGCCCGGGCTGGGTAGCGACGGCCTGCGCGAAGGCTCGGGCAGATATTGAGGGGGGCGGTTTGACGGCTTCACCCACCTTGTATCCGGCCGCCACTGCTGGTGCTTCGCCGTGGTCGGTCGCGGCCCATCCAACGGGTCTGAAGCCATGAAGGGCTCACGGGAAACAGATTTCGCCTACCAGGCGGTCTATCGTTACCTGACGGCCCTGATCAGTGAGCTGGGGAGCGATTCCCGGGTCCGACTGCCGTCTTTACGGCAACTGGCCGACCGGTTGAGCGTGTCGATTTCTACTATCCAGTACGCTTATTCGCTGCTGGAAAAGGAAGGGCGGGTCTACTCCGTCGCCAAGTCCGGTTATTACGCGCTGCCAGTGCCCAGCGTGGTCGCCCTGGGCGGCGGTGACGATCTGCTCGAGACGCTCTACGTCAATGCCCGGCGACCAGGCATGCTGGTGCTCAGCGCGGACGAACCGGCGTCGATGCAACCCCTGGACAGCCCGCTGTTGCTGCTCGAGCGCGAGCTGCTGCGGCAGTACCCGCGCGCCTCTCAGATGCCTTCACAGCCCTGGGGCGAGCTGGAACTGCGCGCGGCCTTGGCGGCCCGTTACACCTCCTCGCCGGCGCGCTGCTGGAAGGCCGATGACGTGTACATCGGTGCCGATCTGCGGGGTGTGCTGGAGATCCTGATCGCCGTGCTGGGGCTCAGGGGCGCCACCGTACTGATCGAATCGCCTTGCGACTGGACGATTCTGCGCTTGCTGCAAGCCGCCGACGTCAAGGTGATCGAGCTGCCGTTGTTGGCGGACGGCGGCATCAGTCTCGAGCAACTGGAGCAGCTTCTACAGAACGAAACCGTGCGCCTGGTGGTGCTGTCTTCGGTGTTGAACATGCCCAGAGGGACGCGCATTCCCGAGGACAACCGCCAGGCTGTGGCGAGTTTGCTGGATCTGCACGGTACCTGGGTGCTGGAGAACGACAGCTACACGGACCTGGTCTTCGAAGCCGGGGTGGTGCCTTTTCGCGACCTGCTCGACCCTGACCGGCTGATCGTCTACTCCACTTTCGAGAAAACCATCGGTCCTGAAGCCCCCTATGGTTATGTGCTATCGCGCCAGTTGACCCTGCAACTGCAGCGGCATTTCCTGCTGCGCGCGTTTCGCCTGTCGCCCATCCGGCAGAAGGCCATCGCGCGTTTGTACAGTAACGGTCGGATCGACCAGCATCTGCTGGTGTTGCGGCGGCTGCTGCGTGAAAGCGCGACCTCGACAACACAACTGCTGCGAGAACGGCTGGGGGATAGCCTGCAATGGGTTGAAGCCCAGGGAGGCGCGACGATCTGGATTCGATCATCGCGCCGGGTGGACCTGCGACAGGTTTTCCAGCGTTTGCTGGCCCAGCGCATCGTCATCGCCCCTGGTGAACTGTTCAGTATCCAAGGGCTTTATACCCAGCACTTGCGCGTGACGCATGCCTTGAGTGGTGCAACCGACCTGGACACTGCGCTCTGCGTGTTGGCCAACGCGTTGAGGCTTGAGCAATCGTAAGAGGGGTGATGGATCGAACCCATCGCGCCACGGTCGAACTGTCAGTAAACTGCATCCCATTCCACAAGCCACTCCATCCAGAGGTTTTGCATGACAGTCAGTCCATTTGCGGGCAAGCCGGCACCGGCAGAGTTGTTGATCGATATCCCGCGACTGGTGACGGCCTACTACACCGGCCGGCCCGATGCCTCGGTTGCAACCCAGCGTGTGGCTTTCGGCACCTCCGGTCACCGTGGCAGTTCCTTCGACCTGGGGTTCAACGAATGGCATGTACTGGCTATCAGTCAGGCCATTTGCATGTACCGTGAAGCCCAGGGCATTGATGGGCCCTTGTTCGTCGGTATCGATACCCATGCGCTCTCCACCCCTGCCGGTGCCAGTGCACTGGAGGTGCTCGCCGCCAACGGCGTGACCGTGATGATCGCCGAAGGCGATGAATACACTCCGACACCGGCGGTTTCCCACGCGATCATCTGCTACAACCGCGGCCGCACCACGGGCCTGGCGGACGGCATCGTCATCACGCCGTCCCATAACCCGCCGCAGAGTGGCGGCTACAAGTACAACCCCACCAACGGTGGCCCGGCCGATACCCATATCACCAAGTGGATCGAAGCCAAGGCCAACGAGCTGCTGGCCAACCAACTGGCCGGCGTCAAGCGCATCAGCTACGAGCAGGCCCTGAAGGCCGAGACCACTCACCGTCACGACTACCTCAATACCTACGTAGCGGACCTGGTCAATGTCATCGATTTCGACGTCATCCGCGCCGCTGGGTTGCGTTTGGGCGTCGATCCGCTGGGCGGAGCAGGGGTACGCTACTGGCCGGTCATTGCCGAGCATTACCGCCTTGACCTGGACGTGGTGAACACCCAGGTGGATTCGACGTTTCGCTTCATGACAGTCGACTGGGACGGGCAGATCCGCATGGATCCTTCTTCCAGCCATGCCATGCAGGGGCTGATCGGCCTGAAGGAGCGCTTCGACGTGGCCTTCGCCTGTGACCCGGATCACGACCGCCATGGCATCGTGACACCGTCCGGCGGTCTGCTGGCGCCGAACAATTACCTGGCGGTGTCCATCGATTACCTGTTCCAGAACCGTCCGCAATGGCGCGCCGATGCTGGCGTCGGCAAGACGGTGGTCAGCAGCGGGTTGATCGACCGCGTGGCCAAGCGCCTGGGTCGTCGTCTCTATGAAGTGCCGGTAGGCTTCAAGTGGTTCGCCGATGGGCTGTTCGACGGCTCCCTGGGCTTCGGCGGCGAGGAAAGCGCCGGCGCTTCGTTCCTGCGCAAGGACGGTGGCGTGTGGAGTACCGACAAGGACGGCCTGATCCCGGCGTTGCTGGCGGCTGAAATGACCGCTCGCACCGGACGCGACCCAAGCCAGGCCTACCGTGCCCTGACGGAAGAACTGGGCGAGCCGTTCTCGGTACGCGTCGATGCGAAGGCTACGCCGCAGCAGAAGGCCTTGTTGAGCAAGCTCTCACCGGATCAGGTCGCGTCTACCCAGCTGGCCGGTGAGGCGATCCAAAGCATTCTCAGCCATGCACCGGGGAACGATCAGGCCATCGGCGGCCTGAAGGTGATGACCGAAAACGGCTGGTTCGCAGCGCGTCCGTCCGGCACCGAGGATATCTACAAGATCTACGCCGAAAGCTTCCTTGGCGACGAGCACCTCAAGCAGTTGGTGAGTGAGGCGCAGACGCTGGTGGATGGCGCTATCAGCGGCAAGTGATGCGTGTGTGGGAGCGAGCCTACTCGCGATAGCGGTGGGTCAGTTACGTCGATGTTGAATGTGCCGACGTCATCGCGAGCAAGCTCGGCTCCCACAGGTTTTGCTGCGTACGTATAAAGGTCGTCTGCCACAGATACCCTGTGGGAGCGAGCCTGCTCGCGATAGCGGTGGTTCAGACCACAATCATGTCGATGCGACACCACTTTCACTTCATCGCCTAACCCCATGACTTCAAAGCTTTTGGGTGGCACTCCGTGGTAAATACAGACACCATAGGCCATGGTTCTGAACACCGGAGTCTCAAAGCGTGCCGCAACACTCTCCCGATCTGCCTCCCGAATTGCTTCCCTTGGCGCAAATGCCGCTGCTCAAACGTCTGGCTGCCCGCTTTTTCGGTCACGGCCTGACACGCCTGCGCGCCCAGCACAGGGCTTCCTGGCTGCACGGCCAGGCCGATGGTTTTCGCAGCGGACATACCGCTGGTTTCGATTACGGCTTCAAAGAGGGCAAGGCCGAGGGCTTGGAAGAAGGGCGTCAGGTCCTGTTGATCCGCGACTCCCGCAATACGGAACACCCGGCTCCCAAGGTCGATCACCTGCTGTTTGACGACTGGCGCCTGCCCTTGACCCCCGAACTCAAGAAACGCGTAAAGGCAGATGTTGCCCGATTGCTGCCGGCCAATGCACAGCCCAGTGCAGCTCAATGGAAGATGATCTTCAGCGATACGCCTTCCACCTCGGTGGTTGCCGGCGCGGGTGCGGGCAAGTCCACGACCCTGGTGCTGCGCATCGTACTGCTATCCCAGTACCTGGGTTTTGAGCTGGATTCGATGACCGTGGTGACGTTCACCCGAGAGTCGCGCAAGGACTTCATCCAGAAGCTGGTCGAGGTGTTTGCCCTGTGGGGGCGAACGGTCAGCGCCAAGGACGCTCGCGACCTGGTACGGACCTTTCATTCGCGCATCTTGCCCATGGTGCGCAGTTTGCCGGGATTCGAGCGGCTCCAGGCCTTTGAAACCCTGAGCCATCGCACGGGGCCGGGCGATGACGACGCCGACGGCAACCCGTTCGACTTGCGCATCAACGAGGCTCAGCGCCAGCAGCTCAATGCCTGTTATCACCGCCTTTATCAACGCGACGAGCGCTTTCGGGAGCTGATCAAACCGCTGTCCCGGCACGCTTTTCAGCTCAAGGCGCTGGAGCGTGATCACCCCGACGTGCAGAAGCGCATAGCCGTGACCGAGCTGGCTGCCCAGCGCGACGAAGAACTGTGCGATGCCATCGAGGATTTGTGGTTTCGTGCCGGGGCGTGGCCCATCAAGGGCGTCGAGCCCAAGCGTCAGACGTTCGAGATCAACGGTTCGACATTCCATTGTCATGGTTACATCCCATCCCTGGACGCCTGGGTCATGCTGGGATTCGATTCGCGGGAGGATGCCCGACTCAGTCGTCCAGGCGCGCGGCTGAGTCTTCGTGCGGAATGGGCGGTAAAGCGTACCCTGTTTCAAGCTTTTTGCCGTAAGCCATTGATTTGGATTGAAAGCTACGAATCCTCCAAGCGTTTGCTAGCCTCATTGGCGGGAGATGCCAGCGCCGGGCCGGGCTTCGATTACAAGGTCAAAGGAGAGCTGAGTTCGGCGCCGCTGCTGGATTGTTTCGTCGCCGCTGCCGGTTTTATCGAGAACCTCGGCCTGGATGTCCCGGATGCCGTAGGGCGGATGCGTTTCGCCCAGGATGACCCTGATCGGTATTTTTTCGAGGCGTTGAGCCGCTATTGGCGGGTATTCGAAGACCATCTGCTCGACCAGTCGCCTCCCGTCATGACCTACAACCGCATGTTTGCGCTGTTCAGCGAGCACTCCCCGGAAAACTTCAAGTTATTGGGCGATGCGCTTCTCAGGCCTATGTCGCACCTGATGATCGATGAATTTCAGGACGTTTCCCCGCAGATCGTTTCCTGGCTTCGCGCAAGCCTGCGAGAAGTGCGCCGCCGAGGGCCTGCCATGCACGTGGGACGTGGCGCCCAACATTCTTCATTGCTGTGTGTCGGCGACGATTGGCAGTCGATCTATGGCTGGCGCGGCAGCTCACCGAGCTATTTCATGGGGTTCACCCAACAATTTCCGTCGCCGGCCAATACCCGAGTGATGCTCACCGACAACTACCGCAGTCATCAGCACATCATTGACGCGGCTGAGCATATTGTCCGTGCGGCGGCTGCGATTCCTGGCAAAAAGGCCAAGGCCGGCGGTAAATCCACATTACTGAGCCCGGTCAACGTGCTGGATCGGGACGATGAAGGTTTGGCCCAGCGGTTGGATGAGCACTATCGCAAGGGTGATTCGATATTAATGTTGTATCGAAAAAGCAGCGATAAGTCATTGATAGAAAAGTATATTAAGCCAACAGTTAATGTGGATTCTAGCTTGCCTTATGATGCGAGGCGCCTGAGGCAGATGACCTATCACAGCGCCAAGGGGCTCCAAGCCGATGCCGTGTTCCTGTTGGGCGACTGCCAGCATCTGACCCGTTCACCCTACAAGAATCAGGTCTATCGAATGGCTGGGCTGGGTCAGGACGGTGACGCCGAGCCGTACGACACGGCGCAAAGGGACGAGATCCTGCGCCTGGCCTACGTGGGCATCACCCGTGCGGTGCAGCATTGCTACTGGTACGTCGATGAGCCGGACAGCCAGGCCGCAAACGCGCCCAAGGCTTCGGACCGTATCGATAAAGGCAAACCGTTCTTCGCAGACCATCGCCGCGCCCGGGGTTGAGTGGGCTGGACCGGACTGGTGGTTGCCTGGAAGATCGCCATCGCGAGCAGGCTCGCTCCCACAAGGTCCCGGGGATGGCTTCAGTCAGTGTGTTCACCCAACCCCCTGTGGGAGCGAGCCTGCTCGCGATAGCGGCGGGACGGCTAGCCACATATTTAGAAACAGCGCCCACAAAAAAGCCCACGTAATGTGGGCTTTTTTGCTCAGGAGGCGAACCGCCTCAAACCAACCGGTGGTACGAAGGCTTCCAGCTCGGCTTCCACCGCTTCGATTATTCGTTCCACGTCAGGGGCGTTCATCACGGTCGCGCAGGGGATGCCCGCAATCGCGATCATGGTTTCACCGCTGGCGCGATCGAACAACCGGGCGACCATGCTGCCCGGTGCATCCATACTGGCCTCGAAGCCCATTGGATGGAAATGCCAGCGCATCAGCTGGCAAGCGTTGGGAAACGTAACCTTGCTGAACGATCCTTTATTCATCTGTTGCCCACCTTCTTCATCAAGCGCTTCCGTTTGCTCTTGTCAGGAAGGAAGAGCCATCATGGCTCTACCAGTGAGAACTAAAAATAGCATTGGATAATGAAAGTCATGTGGCTTTTTTCAGTCCGTTTTGCGATTGGTTCACTTTTTTTGATCTGGATCATGACTTAAAGGTCAGGGCTCAGAATGCCATCATCCTTTGTCCGGCGCCGCCTGGGAATCCGTCAGCGGCTCTGGTGCGCGGTATTGCAGGGCGATGAGCAATGCCAAAATCACCATCGATAGGGCGACGACAAAGGTGAAATGCAGGCCATTTGCGACCTCCTCGGGGCTGGCGGCGGAAACGCCACTCGCCGGTAACGCTGAGGCGAATATCGCACCGAGCACCGCCGCGCCGGTAAAGAAGCCCAGGTTGCGCGACAGGTTGAGCAACCCGGCAATGACGCCGCGCTTCTGCGCAGGTATATCCGCCATCACGGCGGTGTTGTTGGCGGTCTGAAACAGCGCGTAGCCCAAGGTGGTGACCACGATAGCCATGATGTAGCCAGCCATGCCCAGCGCGGGTGGCACCAGTGTCAGCATCAAGCAGCCGAGTCCCATGGTCGCCAACCCGACGAGCCGCATGGGCCGCACGCCGAACCGATCCGTGAGGCGCCCGGCAGGCACGCCGGTCAACGCAGCAACGCAGGGACCCACGGCCAACACCAATCCTACCAATGCGGTCGGCAGTCCAAGGCTGATGGACAAGTAGAAAGGCCCTACCAGCAGCGTCGCCATCATGACCGTCGCGACCAATGCACTCGTTGCCAGGCCTGATACCAGCAGCCGGTCACGGAACAATGCCAGGGGGATCAACGGCGACGTTACCCGGCGCTGGGCCAGGACAAACAGCCCGCCGCCGAGGATTGCCACCAGCAGCAAGGCGAGATTGAGGCCACCAAAATGACCGCGTCCCAGGGTCATGGCCAGTGCATAAGCGCCCAGCGCCGTCGCCAGCAGCACTGTGCCCGGGATATCGAAGCCGGGTCTTGCGGCACTCGTCTGCGGGCGATGGGTGGGCAAGGAACGCCAGGCCAACAGCCACGTCAGGAGCCCGAGGGGTACGTTGATCAGGAAGATGGCGTGCCAGCCAAAGGCGCTGACCAGCGTACCGCCGAGCGAAGGACCAAGGGCGGTGCCCACCGCTGACAGCGTGGCCAGCAAGCCCATGGCGCGACCGGTTCGGTCCTTGTCGACCGTTTCACCGACCAGGGCCAGGGTCAGGGTCATCATGACCGCCGCTCCCAGGCCTTGCAGCGTCCGGCCTGCGATCAATAGCCAAAGGGAAGGGGCGAGTCCGCAGAGGACGGACGCCAGGGTGAACAGCAGAATCCCGGCCAATAGTAGTTGCCGGCGTCCCAACAGATCACCCAGGCGCCCGACGCTGACAATCAGCGTGGAGATCGCCAGCAGATAAGCCAGCACCACCCATTGGACTGCCTGGAAAGAGGCGCCGAACGCTTCGGCCAAGGCGGGCAGGCCGACTGTGGCGACGCTGGTGCCCAGCGAGGCGAGCAAGGTTGCCAGGGCAAGGCTGGTCAACGCCCAGCGCGACGAGGAGGCCTGGGGAGCGCCGGGAATGTCCGGCGGCGTATGGACTGGTTTCATGCTGTTCTCCGGAACGGTTCACAAAAACTGGACTGTCAGAACAGTACGCCCGGGCATAACATGGCGGAAGACGCAGCATTTGCACTTTATAGCTGCATACGACGCCATCTATGAGCCCGAGGCCTGACCATGTCCATTCCCGACCTCAACCTGTTGATCACCCTTGACGTGCTGTTGGCGGAAGGCAGCGTTGCCCGAGCGGCCCAACGGCTGCGGCTCAGTCCTTCGGCGATGAGCCGGGCGTTGGCGCGATTGCGCGATACCACCGGTGACCCGCTGTTAGTGCGGGCCGGGCGAGGGCTGGTGGCCACGCCCCGTGCCTTGGAACTGCGCGAGCAGGTCAGTCAACTGGTGCAGGATGCCCAGACAGTACTGCGCCCGGTCGAGGCCCCGGACCTGCGGCGGTTGAATCGGACCTTTACGCTGCGCACCCGGGAAGGGTTCGTGGAAAACTTCGGGATCGACCTGATTACCCGCATCGGCGAGGAGGCCCCCGGTGTCCGAATGCGCTTCGTGGACAAGGCTGACAAGAGCAGTACGGCACTGCGCGAGGGGACCGTGGACCTGGAAACCGCCGTCGTGGACAAGGACACCCGACCGGAGCTACGCACCCAGGCATTGTTTGTCGACCGACTTATCGGCGTGGTACGCCTGGGGCATCCGCTGAGCCAGGCCGAGGTTACCGCCGCTGCTTATGCCGAGGGCGGGCATATCGCTGTCGCCTTGCGCGACCTCGACCACGGCCCCATCGATCGGGCATTGGAGCCCTTGAACCTGACGCGAGAGATCATCACCACCGTCCCCGGTTTTTCCACGGCGTTGGGGCTCGCGCGGTCCAGTGACCTGATCGCCAGTGTGCCCGAACGCTATACCACCCGCCTGCGCGCCGGCCTGCACAGCTTTGCGCTGCCGTTCCCGGTGCCGATATTCACGATTGCCATGCTCTGGCATCCACGAATGGATGCCGATCCGGTACACCGCTGGCTGCGAGGTTGTTTGCGTGAGGTTTGCGCGCGCAACACTGGGGAGCAAATAGGCCACTAATTCATATTAATTAATAGCACTTCACTGGCACTTAGTTGCTGAAAGTGTGCTGCTCGACATAGGGCGATATTTAATATTTAAATAGGGTTTTGTCCGACAATTCTTGATCCTGAGGCTGTGCTGCCTGTATTAACGGGGCGGGCGCCTAGTGCCCCGCGTGTCGTCAGAGTTGTTGTTCATATGCGTCGAAAAAATTGCTAGACGTTTGATTTCGAATTGTGTCAGTTTTCTTGCGTCCTCAATTGGGCGAGTGATAGGACGATCTCGCCAGAGATTGTCTGTCTGACAAAAACTGTTCCATTGCAAACAAGGAAGTGTGTTTATGTCGAAAGTCAAAAGCAGCACTATTGATTCTGCCGAACAACTCTTCTGGGCACCGCAATCATTGGCCGCGCCCAGTAATGCATTCAACCAGATCAATAGTTTCAGCCATCAATACGACCGTGGCGGCAATCTCACCGTCAATGGCAAACCGTCGTACTCAGTGGACGAGGCGGCTACTCAATTGCTGCGCGACGGCGCGGCCTATCAGGACAAGGACGGCAGCGGCAAGATCGAGCTGACCTATACCTTTCTCACCTCCGCGTCCTCCAGCACCATGAACAAGCACGGAATCAGTGGTTTCAGCCAGTTCAGTGCCCAGCAGAAGGGCCAGGCTGCGTTGGCCATGCAATCCTGGGCGGACGTGGCCAATGTCACCTTTACCGAGAAGAGCAGCGGTGGCGACGGGCACATGACCTTCGGCAACTACAGCGGCGGCCAGGACGGCGCAGCGGCGTTCGCCTACCTGCCGGGCACCGGCGCCGGGTATGACGGGACATCCTGGTACCTGATCAATAGCAGCTATACCCAGAACAAGAACCCGGACCTGAACAACTATGGCCGGCAGACGCTGACCCACGAAATCGGCCACACCCTGGGCCTGGCGCACCCTGGCGACTACAACGCCGGCGAAGGCAGCCCGACCTACGATGACGCCACGTACGGCCAGGACACCCGTGGCTACAGCGTCATGAGCTACTGGAGCGAAAGCAATACCGACCAGAACTTCAGCAAGGGCGGAGTGGAAGCCTACTCTTCGGGCCCGTTGATGGACGACATCGCGGCGATCCAGAAGCTCTACGGTGCCAACATGAGCACCCGTACCGGTGACACCACCTACGGCTTCAATTCCAACGCCGGCCGCGACTTCCTCAGTGCGTCCTCCTCGTCGGACAAGGTGGTGTTCTCGGTATGGGATGCGGGCGGTCGCGATACCCTGGACTTCTCCGGTTTCACCCAGAACCAGAAAATAAACCTCAATGATGCCTCGTTCTCCGACGTTGGCGGCATGGTGGGCAACGTGTCCATCGCCCAGGGCGCCACCATCGAAAATGCCATCGGCGGCTCGGGCAGCGATCTGCTGATCGGCAACGAAGTGGCCAACGAGCTCAAGGGGGGAGCCGGCAATGACATCCTCTGGGGCGGCGGCGGTGCGGACAAGCTGTCGGGCGGTTCGGGTGCCGACACGTTCGTGTTCGCCGCGAGCTCCGACTCTCGGCCGGGTGCCACGGACCAGATCCTCGATTTCGTCAGCGGCCTGGACAAGATCGACCTGACCGGTATCACCAACGGTGCGGGCCTGCACTTCGTGAACGCGTTCACCGGCGCGGCGGGTGATGCGGTGCTGTCGACATCGGGTGGCAACAGCCTGCTGTCGGTGGACTTCTCCGGGCATGGCGTGGCCGATTTCCTGGTCAGTACCGTCGGCCAGGCAGCGATTTCGGACATCGTGGCCTGAACCACCCCGCAGGGGCTGGAGAAGCCTGCGATCTTCATTCGAGGCTCAAATGAGCAAAAAGATCGCAGGCTTCGCCAGCTCCTACGGGAGCTCCGTTGGAATGGACAAGATGGAAAAAAATTTTACGCCCTGTAGCTTCTCGGCAATCGCCTGGTTACTCGCTACGTTGATGCTGTTTTCTGGAGAAGTCGCCATGGCGCGCAGCCTGTTGTTAGCAGAACCCTCTCAATTGGCCGGTCAGTGGCGGGCCGTTTTGGCAGGCCCCCAGGACAATGCGCAAACCCAGGCATTGCAGGACAAGCCGTCGAATATCTGCATCATCGAACTCAAAGCGGACCAGACCGTGGGTGGGCAAACCGATTGCCTGGGCCATTGGCTCGGGGATGAGCCGGTTCATTGGTTTCCGGAACCCGATGGTCTTTCGCTGCTTGGCAAACAAGAGGCCAGAGTTCATCTGGGACTACGCCAGGGCCATTCTTATCAAGTCAATTTGAAGTCAGGACTGAGCGTTACGCTCGAGCGCAATATCCAAGAGAACGCTCGCTAACGTATGTGTACGGCCTGAGCCTGTTTACCAATAATCCGCGCGCTTGTTCCATCAAGCGTGCACTTTGGTGTGCTCAGGTTCAATTATTAAAAGATTGGCAAGTTCAAGTGTTTGCCAACTCTGTGGCGAAGCCAATAGCAGGGAAGAATGATGAAGAGGGCAAAGACCGCCACCGCGGTGCCGCTGTTCAAGGCACTGGGCGATTATAAAAACATCCTGCTCAGTGTCGGTTGTTTTACCGCGCTGATTAACGTCCTGATGCTTGCGCCTTCCATTTACATGCTTCAAGTGTATGACCGCGGATTGTCCTCGCAAAACGAAACCACTCTGGTGATGTTGTCGTTGATGGTGGTGGGGTTCTTTGTCTTCATCGGGCTGCTGGAGATGGTGCGCAGCTTCATCGTCATCCGCATCGGCAGCCAATTGGAAAGGCGTTTCAACCTCCAGGTCTACAAAGCGGCGTTCGAGCGCAACCTGCTGCAGGGCGAAGGCAACGCCGGGCAATCCCTGGGCGACTTGACCCATCTGCGCCAGTTCGTCACCGGGCCGGCGCTGTTCGCCTTCTTCGACGCCCCCTGGTTCCCGGTCTATCTGCTGGTGATCTATCTGTTCAACGTCTGGCTAGGCGTGTTCGCCAGCATCGGTACGCTGCTGCTCATCGGGCTGGCATGCCTGAACGAGGTCATGACCCGCAAGCCGTTGGGGCAGGCCAGCGGTTACTCGCAGCAGTCCAGTCAACTGGCCACCAGCCACTTGCACAACGCCGAATCGATCCAGGCCATGGGCATGCTCGACGCGCTGCGCAACCGCTGGTTTGCCGTGCACTCGCGCTTTCTCGGCTTGCAGAACCAGGCCAGCGACACCGGCGCGGTCATCAGCGCCTTCAGCAAGACCTTGCGCCTGTGCCTGCAATCGCTCGTGCTGGGTCTGGGGGCGCTGCTGGTGATCAAGGGCGACATGACCGCCGGGATGATGATTGCCGGCTCGATCCTGATGGGGCGGGTATTGAGCCCCATCGATCAATTGATTGCCGTGTGGAAGCAGTGGAGCGGCGCGAAGCTGGCCTATCGTCGTCTCGACGCACTGTTGCAGGCCTATCCGCCCGAGGACGATGGGATGCCATTGCCGCCGCCCAAGGGCCAGGTGAGTTTCGAACAGGTCAGCGCCGGACCGCCGGGGCAACGCCAGGCGACCTTACATCAAGTCAGTTTCAGTCTCGGTGCCGGCGAGGTGCTGGGGGTCTTGGGCGCGTCGGGCTCCGGCAAATCCACCCTGGCCCGTGTGCTGGTGGGCGTGTGGCCGATCCTCGGTGGCGCGGTGCGCCTGGACGGTGCCGATATCCATCGCTGGAACCGTGACCAACTCGGCCCCTACATCGGCTATTTGCCCCAGGACATCGAGCTGTTCAGCGGCAGCATCGCCGAGAACATCGCCCGCTTTCGCGAGGCCGACCCACAGAAAGTCGTCGCTGCCGCGCAGCAGGCCGGTGTGCATGAGCTGATCCTGCGCATGCCCCAAGGCTACGACACGGTGTTGGGGGAGGACGGTTGCGGTTTGTCCGGCGGACAGAAACAACGGGTCGCCCTGGCCCGGGCCCTGTACGACCGGCCGAGCCTGGTGGTGCTCGACGAACCCAACTCCAACCTGGACACGGTTGGTGAGGCGGCGCTGGCCAGCGCCATCGCGCAGTTGAAAGCCCAGGGCAGCAGCGTCGTGCTGGTGACCCATCGCTCTTCGGCACTGGCTCAGGCCGACAAGTTGCTGGTGCTCAACGAAGGTCGGTTGCAAGCCTTCGGACCGAGCCAGGAAGTGCTGCGGGCGCTGTCCGGCCAATCGGACACTCCGCGAGACAAACCCCAGGCGACGCCCAACGGATTGAGCATGAGTCGTCAATACCAGGCCGCCAGCAAACCCGGCAACGCATGAGCAAGGATCGCGACATGAACCTCGAACACAGTCGACTCCACGAGCACCCCGAACGTGACGCCCGCTTCTTCATGCGCATGGGCTGGGCCCTGGCGATCCTTGGCGCGGGCAGCTTCTTTACCTGGGCGAGCCTGGCCCCGTTGGATCAGGGCATTCCCGTGCAGGGCACGGTGGTGGTTTCCGGCAAGCGCAAGGCCGTGCAATCGATGAGCAGCGGCATGGTCAGCCGGATCCTGGTGCGTGAAGGCGAAGCGGTCAAGCAAGGGCAACCGCTGTTTCGCCTCGACCAGACCCAGGCCTCGGCGGATGTGCAATCGCTGCAAGCCCAGTACCGGATGGCCTGGGCCAGCCTGGCGCGCTGGCAAAGCGAGCGGGACAACCTGGCACAAGTGAGTTTTCCGAACGCGTTGAGCCAGGACCCGGACCCACGCCTGGCATTGGTGCTCGAAGGCCAGCGACAACTGTTCAGCAGTCGTCGCGAAGCCTTCGCTCGGGAGCAGGCCGCGTTGCGCGCCAGCATCGAAGGTGCCACCGCGCAGTTAGCGGGGATGCGCCGGGCCCGTGGCGACCTGACGGCCCAGGCCGAGTCCCTGCGCCAGCAACTGGGCAACCTGCAACCCCTGGCGGATAACGGCTATATCCCGCGCAACCGTCTGCTGGACTATCAACGGCAATTGTCCCAGGTGCAGCAGGAACTGGCGCAGAACAGCGGCGAAAGCGGTCGGGTGGAGCAGGGGATCATCGAGTCTCGGCTGAAGCTGCAGCAACACAGCGAGGAGTACCAGAAGGAGGTCCGCAGCCAATTGGCCGAGGCCCAGCTCAAGAGCGAAACCCTGCAACAGCAGCTCGCGTCGGCCGGGTTCGAGCTGCAACACAGCGAGATCCTCGCCACCGCCGATGGCATCGCCGTCAACCTGGGGGTGCACACCGAAGGCGCCGTGGTGCGCCAGGGCGACACCTTGCTGGAGATCGTGCCCCAGGGCACCCGGCTGGAGGTGGAAGGGCACCTGCCGGTGAACCTGATCGACAAGGTCGGTATCCATCTGCCAGTGGACATTCTGTTTACCGCCTTCAACCAGAGTCGCACACCAAGGGTGTCGGGGGAGGTCAGCCTGGTGTCCGCCGACCAGATGATCGATGAAAAAACCGGTACGCCGTACTACGTGCTGCGCAGCAGCGTTGGCGATGCGGCGCTGGAAAAACTCAATGGCCTGGTGATCAAGCCCGGGATGCCGGCGGAAATGTTCGTGCGCACCGGCGAGCGCTCGCTGCTCAACTACCTGTTCAAACCGCTGCTCGACCGGGCCGGCTCTGCGTTGACCGAGGAATAAGGATGTCCGCTGTATGAAGTGTTTCTACGGGTTGGCACTGCTGGCCGTTTCTACCTGCAACCCTGCCTGGGCCATGGGGCCGTTCGAATTCTACGAACAGGCCCTGCGCAACGACCCGGTCTACCTCGGGGCGATCAAGGAGCGCGACGCGGGCCTGGAGAATCGTGCCATTGGCCGCGCCGGGCTGTTGCCGCACCTGGGCTACAGCTACAACAAGGGCCGCAACCAGTCCAAGGTCACCTACCTCAATGACCGCGGTGCCAGCCAGCATGACGATCGCAACTACAGCAGTTACGGCTCCAGCCTGACCCTGCAACAGCCGCTGCTGGACTACGAGGCTTACGCGGCCTATCGCAAGGGCGTGGCGCAGGCGCTGTTCGCCGATGAGAATTTCCGCGGCAAGAGCCAGGAGTTGTTGGTGCGGGTGCTGAGCCATTACACCCAGGCACTGTTCGCCCAGGACCAGATCGACATTGCCCAGGCCAAGAAGAAGGCTTTCGAACAGCAGTTCCGCCAGAATGAGCATCTGTTCCGCCAGGGCGAAGGCACCCGTACCGATATCCTCGAGGCCGAGTCACGCTACGAGCTGGCCACCGCCGAAGAAATCGAAGCGCACAACGAACAGGATGCCTCCCTGCGTGAGCTGGGTTCGCTGATCGGCGTGCCCACCCTGGCCATCGGCGACCTGGCGCCGTTGAACGAAAGCTTCCAGACCTTCGCCTTGCAGCCCGCCGGTTTCGATACCTGGCACGAACTGGCTGTGAGCAACAACCCCAACCTGGCCTCCCAGCGCCAGGCCGTGGACGTGGCGCGCTACGAGGTAGAGCGCAACCGCGCCGGGCATCTGCCCAAGGTCAGCGCCTACGCGACGATGCGCCAGAACGAGTCGGAAAGCGGCAACACCTACAACCAGCGCTACGACACCAACACCATTGGCCTGGAAGTCAGCGTGCCCTTGTATGCCGGTGGCGGGGTGTCGGCTTCGACTCGCCAGGCCAGCCGCACCATGGAACAGGCCGAATACGAGCTGGACGCCAAGACCCGGGAAACCCTGATCGAACTGCGCCGGCAGTTCAGCGCCTGCGTGTCGGGGGTGAACAAACTGCGGGCCTACCAGAAAGCCCTGGTCTCCGCCGAAGCGCTGGTGGTGTCGACTCGGCAAAGCATTCTTGGCGGCGAGCGGGTCAACCTTGACGCGCTCAACGCCGAGCAACAGCTCTACACCACCCGCCGCGACCTCGCCCAGGCCCGTTATGACTACCTCATGGCCTGGGTCAAATTGCATTACTACGCCGGCACGTTGGGGGAGCAGGACCTGGCGAAGGTGGATGAGGCATTTGTCACCCGCTGATCCATTGACCGGACGGGCCTCCTGTGGCGAGGGGATTTAGCGAAACGTCGCGCCGCCCCGCTGGGTCGCGCAGCGACACCAAGGCTGGCGACTGCTTTGCAGTCGAACGGGGATAAATCCCCTCGCCACAGGAGCCAGTGCCAGCCAGCTGAGCCACAGGGGCCTAAGCGACAAAGAGCGGCAAAAACCACAGGACTTTGCAACAACTAAGGATGGTTCATGAAAATCGATAACAAAAAGTACCCCGGAAAAACACGTAGCCTGTTCCTGCTCAAAACCTTGAATCAGGCCATGCTCTGCGCGGTGGCGACCCTGGGCACGGCCCAGGCGGCGCCTTATGTCGAGGGTGGCAGGTCCGGGGACCCGGACAGTTGGCGCAGCGCCGAATTCAACGCCGAGTGGGGGCTGGGTGCGATCAATGCGCAGCAGGCCTATGCCGCTGGCTACACCGGCAAGGGCGTCAAGCTGGGGATCTTCGACCAGCCGGTCTATGCCGCACATCCGGAATTTTCCGGCACCGACAAAGTCGTGACCCTGGTCACCAGCGGCATCCGCGAATACACCGACCCATACATTCCGGTGAAGGCCGGTGACCCATTCCGCTACGACGGCTCTCCCACGGTGGGCTCCGATGGCAAGCTGGGCTCCCATGGCACCCATGTCGGCGGGATCGCCGCCGGCAGCCGTGACGGCAGCCCGATGCACGGCGTGGCGTTCGATGCGCAGATCATCAGCGCCGACAACGGTGACCCCGGCCCCGAGGACGGCATCATCCTGGGCAACGACGGTGCTGTGTACAAGGCCGGTTGGGATGCGCTGATCGCCAGCGGCGCGCGGATCATCAACAACAGTTGGGGCATCGGCATCACCGACCGCTTCGACCAGGGCGGCCGGGACCCAGCCTTCCCGCACTTCACCGTGCAGGACGCGCAACTGCAGTTCGACCAGATCCAGCCGCTGCTGGGCACCCGGCCGGGCGGCGCCTACGAAGGCGCCATCGCCGCCGCCCGCAGTGGAATCGTGACCATTTTCGCCGCCGGCAACGACTACAACCTCAACAACCCCGACGCCATCGCGGGCCTGGCGTACTTCGTGCCGGACATCGCGCCGAACTGGCTCACGGTCGCTGCCCTTCAGATCAACCCCGATACCAGCAGCCCTGATCCATACACCATCAGCACCTTCTCGTCGCGCTGTGGCTATACCGCCAGTTTCTGCGTATCGGCGCCAGGCACCCGGGTCTATAGCGCCGTGATCGGCGGCACCAACGCCGATGACCTGACGGTTGGCTACGGCAACAAGAGCGGCACCTCCATGGCGGCGCCCCATGTCGCCGGCAGTGTAGCGGTGTTGATGGAGCGCTTCCCCTACATGACCGGCGCCCAGGTCGCCAGCGTGCTGCGTACCACGGCCACCGACATGGGCGCCCCTGGCGTCGATTCGCTGTACGGCTGGGGCATGATCAACCTGGGCAAGGCCATCGACGGTCCATCGATGCTGGTGACCGAGCGGGACATTCCGGTGGAGTTCCGCGTGGACGGCGCCTACGGCAGCGGGCAATTCGTGGCGGACCTGCCGGGCGTCGGTGCGATCGTCGATGCCGGCAAACCCACGGAACGGGTGTGCAGCGGAATCCAGTGCGGGCTGGATGTATGGCGCAACGACATAACCGGTCACGGTGGCCTGACCAAGGAAGGCATCGGCACCTTGGTACTCACCGGTGACAACACCTACAGCGGGCCGACCCTGGTCAACGAGGGACGCCTGGCAATCAACGGTTCATTGGCGTCGGCCGTTACCGTCAATGACGGCGGTGTGCTGGGCGGGAACGGACGCATCGCCAGCCTGACGGCCAACCAGGGCGGCAGCGTGGCGCCGGGCAATTCCATTGGCACGTTGCAGGTGGCCGGGGATGTGACCTTCCAACCAGGCTCGACCTACGCGGTGGAGGTATCGCCGACCTCCAGCGACCTGATCATTTCCGGCGGCAAGGCCACGGTCGACGGCGCGACAGTGTCGCTGTCCCTGGAAAACAGCCCGACGCTGCTGGCCGCCAGCGGAGTGACCAGTTTGTTGGGGCGCCAGCTCGACATCCTGCAGGCGGCCGACGGTATCGAAGGGCGTTTTGGCCAGGTACTGCCCAACTATGCGTTCCTGGGAGGAAACCTGGCGTACTCCGCCAGCGGTGTTCAACTGACGGTGGCGCGCAACGCGACGTCCTTCAGCAGCCTTGGCCTGACCCCCAACCAGCGTTCCGTAGCGTCTGCGGCGGAGCAGTTGGGCGCCGGCAACGCCCTCTACGAAACCTTGTTGCTGTCCCCCAGCACCGCCGTGGCCCAGCAGGCGTTCCAGCAATTGTCCGGCGAGATCCATCCGGCCATCGGCACACTGTTGATCAACCACAGCCGTTACCTGCGAGACGCCGTGGGTGATCGCCTGCGCCAGGACGCACTGTACGACGCCAGTACGCCAACCGATGTGGACAGCAACCTCTGGGTCAAGGCACTCGGCGCCTGGGGCAAAAGCGATGGGGGGCATGACAACGCCAGCTCCAACAGCTCCATCGGCGGGCTGCTGATCGGTGGCGACGGCTTGATCGGCGAACGGACACGCCTGGGCTTCGTCACCGGATACAGCGACAGTTCATTGAGCATGGGGGATGGCACCCATTCGTCGGCCGATGCCGACAGCTATCACCTGGGGGCTTACCTGGGGCATGAGGTCGACGCGCTGCGCCTGACCGTCGGTGGCGCCTACAGCTGGCATCGCATCGACGTCAAACGTGAGTTGCAGTGGGCCGAGGTCAGTGGCCGGGAGAAAACCAAGCGCGATGCCCGCACCGGCCAGCTCTTCACCGAAGCGGCGTATCGCCTCGATCTGCAACCCGTGGCCCTGGAGCCGTTCGCCAACCTGGCCTACGTGCACCTGGACAGCGACAGTTTCCATGAGAAAGGCGACAGCGCAGCCCTGCACGGTGGCGACGACCGTCGCGATGCACTGCTGTCGACGCTGGGCATGCGGGCCAGCCATACCCTGGCGCTGTCGCAGACGCAGCAATTGCAACTCTCCGGGTCCCTTGGTTGGCAGCACAACTTGAGCAACACCCGTTCCGAACAGGACCTGGCGTTTGCCGGTAGCGCGGACACTTTCGCGGTGCAGAGCGTGTCCATGGACCGCAACGCGGCGGTGATCGGCGCTCGGGCCGGGCTCGCGGTGGCCAAGGATGTGCGCGTCAACCTGGACTACAACGGCCTGCTCGGTGCCCGGGACAAAAGCCATGGCGTGGGCCTGACGTTGGATTGGCAGTTTTGAGCCCGGGAGAAATGACCGGAAGACCGCTTTACTTTGCACCTATTCCAACAACAAAAAGAGAGGCAGCAACACATGGGTATCTACGATTACAAGAACCTCGGCACCACCGAGTCCAAGGCATTGGTCAGCGATGCAATGGCGATCATGCTGTATTCCTACCATAACCTCGACAACGGCTTTGCCTCCGGGTACCAGCACAATGGCTTCGGTGCCGGTTTGCCGGCAACCCTGGTCACGGCACTGCTGGGCGGCACCGACTCCCAGGGAGTGATTCCCGGCGTGCCGTGGAACCCCGACTCGGAAAAGCTTGCCCTCGAAGCGGTGCAAAAGGCCGGATGGACCCCCATCAGCGCCTCGCAACTGGGTTATACCGGCAAGGTGGATGGTCGCGGAACGTTTTTTGGCGAGAAAACCGGTTACACCACCGCGCAGGTGGAGATCCTTGGCAAGTACGACGCTGATGGACACCTGCAGGAAATCGGCGTGTCGTTTCGTGGCACCAGCGGCCCCCGGGAAAACCTGATCACCGACTCCATAGGTGATGTGATCAACGACCTGATGGCCGCCCTGGGTCCCAAGGACTATGCGAAAAACTACGCCGGTGAAGCCTTCGGCAACCTGCTCGGGGATGTCGCCAAGTTTGCCCAGGCCCACGGTTTGACGGGCAAGGACGTACTGGTCAGCGGTCACAGCCTGGGCGGCTTGGCGGTCAACAGCATGGCGGACTTGAGCGCGGGCAAGTGGTCGGGGTTCTACAACAGCGCCAACTACGTCGCCTATGCCTCACCGACCCAGAGTGGCACCGACAAAGTGCTGAACATCGGCTATGAAAACGACCCGGTCTTCCGGGCGCTGGACGGCTCGGCGTTCAATCTGTCGTCGGTGGGTGTGCACGATGCGCAGCGGGAATCGACCACTGACAACATTGTCAGCTTCAATGATCACTACGCTTCGACGGCCTGGAACGTGTTGCCATTTTCCATCCTCAACATCCCCACCTGGATTTCCCACCTGCCTACTGGTTACGGCGATGGCATGGGCCGGATCATGGGCTCGGCGTTCTACGACCTGACCGAAAAGGACTCCACTGTCATCGTCGCCAACCTGTCGGACCCGGCACGGGGCAATACCTGGGTGCAGGACCTCAATCGCAATGCCGAAGCCCACACCGGCAGCACCTTCATCATTGGCAGCGACCAGGCCGATCTGATCCAGGGCGGCCAGGGCAACGATTACCTGGAAGGCCGCGCCGGCAACGATACGTTCCGCGATGGCGGCGGCTATAACGTGATCCTGGGCGGGCAGGGCAACAACAGTTTGCACCTGCAGCAATCGGTGAAGGCTTTCAGTTTTGCCCATGATGGGGCCGGTACGTTGTACGTGCGTGATGCTCATGGCGGGATCAGCATCACCCGTGACATCGGTACGCTGGTCAGCCAGGAGCCCGGATCGCTCTGGGGAATGCTCAAGGATGAGGTCAGCCACAGCGTGACCGCCAACGGCCTGGTGGCCGGGGGCAACCTGACGGCGTATGCCTCATCGGTCAACGGCAGCGCGGCTGACGACACCCTGGTGGCACGGGCGACCGGTGACTGGCTGTTCGGCCTGGGCGGTAACGACAGACTGGTGGGAGGTGCGGGGAACGACACCTTCGTCGGCGGTTCAGGCAATGATGTGATGCAATCGGGTGGCGGCAACGACACCTTCATCTTCAGCGGCGTGTTCGGCCAGGACCGGATCAGCGGCTACGACGGGGGAGACAAGTTGGTGTTCATTGGCGTACAGGGGGCCGGGGCGGGTTATGAGTACAGCCAGCACCTGTCGCAGGTGGGTGCCGACACGTTGCTCACGGTGGGCGACAGTACCGTGACCTTGGTGGGGGTAGGGGTGGGGCAGGTTGGAGACAACATCGTGTTTGCCTGATTCCCGTATCGAACCCTGACCTCTGTGGGAACTGAGCTTGCTCACGATAGCGGTGGATTTGCCTGCATTGATATCGAATGTGCCACCATCGCGAGCAGGCTCGCTCCCACATGGACCGGGGCTGACTTTGATTCCATGACCACCGCAGATCCCCTGTGGGAGCACAGCTTGCTCGCGATGGCGGCAGTACAGTCATCTTTAAGCGACTGGTTCACCGCTTTCGCGAGCAAGCCCGCTTGTGTCTGAGTAAGGGAATAAACTCTGGGGTGAGAGG